>JAIPER010000129.1 GCA_021737115.1 Desulfohalobiaceae bacterium | reverse complement strand
ATAGGCCAGGCCGAATGCGTGGTGCATCTTATCCACAGTCAATCCCAACAATCTTCCGCAGGCAGCGGCGCAGGCGAATGGTCCCCAGAGAGTTGTCGGCAGCCAGCCTACATGGAGAAAGGGGATGAAAGCCATACCCAGTCGATTTGAGACGTCCAGGCCAACTGCCAAGGCGGCAAGAAATTCCTGACCGCTGATCTTGCGAAAAGGCACTGATTCTCTATTAAAGGAGCGCTTCAAGGAAGGGCTCAAGGCCTCGCAAGCGGCCAGAAGCGCCGGGACCAGGGTCACACAGCCATGATTGAGGGCCGGATCATGGGTGTCATCATAATCATTGGCGTGTCCCATAACCGAATTCAAGAATGCGGCTGAAGGGGCACTGGTCTTGTCCGGATAGGAAAAAATTGTGGCCTGGGGATTACCGCCCCAGAAATGGACAACCTCTTTCAATTCTCGAATCCCTTGGGCTCCGCTGCCTGAGAGAATGCAGCCCATGGTGTCCTGGAACAGGTCCTTGGTTTTCTTCAAAACTTCGGCGGGAATTTCATCAGGCTTGAATGTGGCTGCATGATGAACCAGGGGATCAATTGTATCCTTCATGGATTTGTCTCCGGTTTGATTGAATGTAAACTGCTCCAAGTGACCTATTCGGTCATCCTTTGGGTATATTCCTACGGCGCACCAAAAAGAAAACAGCAACTGCCGTGAGCACTAAAAAGCCCAGGGATATTGGCTCGGTAAAAAAGACCGTGGCATCATTTCCGGATATTTTCAGGGCCTGTCGCAATTTGGTTTCAAGCATAGGCCCTAGGAAAAAGGCCACGATCACCGTGGGCAGATTGATTTTAAACTTTGTCAGGACATATCCAAGTATCGCAAATCCGAGCATGACGAATACATCGAAGACACTCGCGTAGTTCACATAACTGCCGATGACGCTGAAAACAATGATTCCCGTAAAAAGATACGGCTTGGGGATCGCGGTCACGTTTTTAACGTGTTTGATATAAAAGGAACCAATGAGCAAGGTAAAGATATTGCTTAACAAGAGGATGATGAACAGGGCGTAGAGCATATCCCCGTTTGTCTGCATAAAGGTGGGTCCCGGAATCAGTCCCTTGATCATGAATCCGCCCAAAATCAAGGCTGCGGCAAGGTTTCCGGGTATTCCAAGTGTGACCAGGGGAATAAGATTGGGGCCGTTGACTGCATTGTTCCCTGCTTCAGCCGCGGCCACTCCTTCCAAAGATCCTTTCCCAAATTTTTCAGGATGCCTGGATCTTTGCTTGGCCATGATGTAGCTGAGATATGATCCAACGGTGGTTCCGATTCCAGGGATGATACCGATGCTGGCCCCGATACCGGTTGAACGGAAGATCGTGGGCAGGGTCTTTTTAAATTCAGCCCAGCTCAGATGATGATCTGCAATGGAAGGCTCCGGTGGACCTTCTTTACCTGGTTTTTTTTCAGACATTTTCTTATGCCAGCGCTTGAGCAGTTCTTTTTCAAACTGGAGCAAGACCTCGGAAAAGGCCAGCATACCAATGACCATGGGCATGATATGAAAACCGTCTGCAAGGTCTATAGTATTAAATATCAATCGGGTGGATCCAAATTCAGGGTCCATTCCGACTGTTCCCAGCAACAGCCCCAGGATAACGGCAATTACGCCCCGTACGGGAAATTCTGAGGCGGCCACGCTGATAACAATCAGTGAAAAGAAAATAATTGAGGTGTATTCAGGCGGTCCGATTTTCAAGGCCACCATCGCCACCGGTGCAGCCAGAAAAATGAGGATCAAGTCACTGCCGGCATCGGCCACAACTGATGAGAACAGGGCCTGTTTCAGGGCCTTGCCTCCCTTTCCCTGCTGGGTCAGGGGGTAGCCGTCCAGGGTAGTCACCATTGCCTGCGGTGTCCCGGGTATATTGAAAAGAATCGCCGGAATCGATCCCCCGAAGTTTCCGCCCTTGGTCAGGCCCATGAGCATGGCGATGCCGGCCACCGGGCCCAGATAAAAGGTAAAGGGAAGAAAGAGGACGATACCCATGTTATCGGTCAAGCCTGGTATGGATCCCAAGATCATGCCGAAAGTCACTCCGGCCGCAGCCCAAATCAGGTTTTCCGGGGACAGGACCATGAACATCCCGCTGAGTATTTGTTCAAGCATACATTCGGTTCCTGTGCGAAGTTAAAAAAGAATCCCCTGAGGAAAAGGAAAATGAAGTGTTTTTCCAATGATCAGATAGACAACAATCGGCAGGGCTATCGGAAAGATGATTAAAGCGACAGGCTTTCTGGCACCAAAAAAAAGAAGAAAGATAAAGATAAACAAGGCAGTGGTCACATAAAATCCAATGATGTCAATAAAACAAATATAGACTGCCATGATCGGAACAATGGACAGGGCCCTCAATTTTACGGCTTTCGGCGTCTTTTGTTCCGGTCTTGTTTGAGCGGATTTTCTGGAGGCGAAACCACTGAGTAAAAGGATTATGCAGGGTATGAGCATGGCAAGGGTCAAGGATCTGGGAAACAGGGCCGGCAAAAATCCTTTGATATGATAAGGAATGGCGTAAAACCAAAGAAAACAGCAAAAGACCAGAAGGATAGTACCGAGCTTGAGGTCTTCGTTCACCTTAACCCCCTTATACAAAGCGGGCGCCCATGGTCAAGAGCTTATGGGCGCCCGGGTTGAGGAAACTATTATTTCACGTCCTTGACAAATTCCTGGAGGGCCGGTGTCTTGTCAATTGCTTTGCCGACAATCTTTTTGAAGCCGGCACCATCCACAAACCTGGGTGTAAAACCGGTTTCCCCCATTTTTTTCATCAATTCTTCATCCTGCATGACAGTCTTCAGGGCATTTTCCAGTTTAGCTCGAATATTTTCCGGTACCCCGGCAGGCATGGCCATACCGTATTCCACCAGAGTGGAGAAGGGATACCCCAGTTCTTTTACATTTTTGACGTTCGGAAAAAACGGAACTTCTTCGGCTCCCAGATCCACCAGTACCTTTAGCTTTCCGGCCCGAGCCGACTGGTAGGCCGGTGTTCCGGTTCCGGTCTCACAGGCATCGACATGTCCGCCCAGGATCGCGGATGAACCTGCGCCACCGCTTTTAAACATGACATATTTCCAATCGATGCCTTCCTTTTTGGCAATGCTTTTCATGACTTCCAGGGCCCATTGGGCGCCTCCGGAACCCACGGAGACTTCGCCAGGATGCTCTTTGCTGTAGTCCAGAAATTCTTCCCAGTTCTGATAAGGCTTGTCCGGGGTTGTAAACAGAACTCGTTCCTGGGGCATGTAGCTGCCGATAAAGGTAAAGTTATCGACATCAAAAGGTTCGGCGTCCAAAAAATAGGGTGCGGTGAAACCCAGGGTCAAAGCGCCGGAGGCCAGGGTGTAGCCATCGGGTTTTGCGTTTCTCACGGTTTTGAGGCCAATAATGCCGCTGGCGCCGGGTTTGTTGATAAAGACGATGGGCTTTCCAAGGATTTTCTTCATTTGTTCGCCCAGCATTCGGGTGCTGACATTGGACATGCCGCCGGCCCCCCAGGGAACAATAATCGTAATTGGTTTGGTGGGGTAGTCATCTGCGGCATAAGTCGTTGCGCAAAAACCAGCCATCAGGAAAAACAGTGTGCATACCAAGAAAACCTTCTTCATTTGGACCTCCTGTCTCATGGGTTGATGTTCACGTTACCCTCGGAAGCAATTTTTTTTTCCGGAACCTCCTTTGTAGTAATTGATATTTACATGCCTTTACCTGAGCAGGTAAGGCACTTCCACCCAAAGAGCGTCTTCAGGGCACTCCACTTCGCAAGGCAGGCAGAACCAGCAGGTCCGAAACTTGCCAAATGGCTGGCCGCAGGAATAACAGCGTCCGGCTTCCGTTCTGGCGGCGTCTTCTTCCAGTCGTTCTTCCAGTTCGCTGAAATCTCCGAAGCCTGTACATTCACGGTGAGGCGGCCTGACCCTGGCCTCATCAGAACCAGGTGTGGTGTCGATCTCGAACTCTGTTTCAACCGGTCCTCTGTAAGATCGTCCGTAAGCCAGGTGCTCGCCGGCCAGAAAACGTCTGGCCGATTCAGCCGCCCTGCGGCCGGAGGCCATGGCCTTTACCACTGAACTGGGTCCTGTTGCGCAGTCTCCGGACAGGAAAACATTCGAATCCCCTGCCTGCAGGGTGAGGGGGTCGACCACGGGCATCTCTTTGAAAAGAGACCCATCCCGCTTTTGGCCGATGGCCACAATGACCGTATCGGCTGGAATTGTCTTCAGGGTGCAGGAGTCGAACTGCGGCTTGAAAACACCGCTGGCATCAAAGACCGCTGTGCAGTGCTGCAGCTCCACTCCGGAGACCCTCCCTCGGTCCCCAAAAAAACGGACGGGACCCCAGGAATGTTCGAAGTCGATCCCCGCCTTTCCGGCATTGGCCACTTCTTCCGGAAAAGCGGGCAGATCATCGGCTCCCTCCAGGCTGACGACCGTCACCCTGTCCGCACCCAGCCGCAGGGCCACCTGGGCCGAGTCCACGGCCACGTTGCCACCGCCGATGACCACCAGGGAACCGCTCAAACTCAGATCACCGCCTAGACGGCCCACCCTCAGGACCTCCAGTCCCGAGTAGACCCCATCCAACTGCTCACCTTCGATATTCAAGGCGGCAGTCTTCGGGCAGCCTGTCGCCAAAATCACGGCATCGTACTCCCGGGACAAATCTGTCAGGCTATGATCCTGTCCTACCAATACACCGCACAGGAACTGAACCCCCATACGCTCCAACTGGGTGAGTTCCCGGTCCAGGACCTCGACGGGCAGCCGAAACTCGGGAATAGCCCAGCGCATCATTCCACCAGGCTTTTGCCCGGATTCAAAGACCACCACCTCGTGACCGGGCAGGCGCAGGTCGTAGGCGGCCTGCAATCCAGCCGGACCGGAACCGACAACAGCGACTCTCTTGCCGGTGTCCTCACCAATCTCAGGTAAGTAAATATCCTCGACCTCGCGGCCATCGGTCAGATAGCGTTTGATGGCCCGGGCTGCGACCGCAGCGTCACCGACTTGCCCCCGATGACATTTTTCTTCGCATGGGGCGGAACAGATGCGGCCCAGAATCTCCGGGAAGATCAGCTTGTCCCGCAGGATTTCTCTGGCCTTGTCATCGTTGCCGCGCTTGACTTCCTGCACATAGCCCTGGACATTCACTTCCAGAGGGCAACCCTGGCTGCAGGGCGCAAGTTTCAGCCTCAGGTTGTCCAAAATGCAGGTTTCCACGCACAGGCCGCAATAAATACACTTGTCCTTGTCGATAACGATATTGTCGGAAAGGGCTTCCAATAAATTGTTTCGCATGCTCATTTTCTCAATTCCTTATACGGCTTCAGGCCCCTTTAGTCTGCATCCTGAGGATGTCTCTGTGCTCGATCTTTACCTGACCCGGTTCATGGCCCTGGCTAAGTACGATGTGCTTCAACCAGTTTTCATCGTCCTTTTCTGGAAAATCACTCCGGTAGTGGAAAGGGAGCCACCGGCTTTCAGTCCTCTCCAGAGATGCAACGGCACTTAAGTTGGCACATTCGATAATGTTTTCTACTTCATACGTCTTGAACAGATCGTGCTCGTCCCGGACAGAGACCATACTGTTTAGTTCTGAACGAAAGCGATCCGTCCACCACAACAGTCGCTTCAGCTTGTAGGCGTTTTTCGGAGGGCGCAGATAATCGGTGATGATGCGCCGGACCTTGAACTCAAATTCTTCTATGGGGATGGGGTTCGCGGCCTGATCCATACGGGAGCGACGAGTATTTAAGAACCTGTCTAGGCCGGCGTCATCCTGACCCGCCTGATTTATGCCTTGTGCATACTGGACCGCATTCTCGGCACAGATCTCACCATAGACAAAGGCACCGGACAGATGCCCCTTGGCACAGAGACTGGTGTCGCCTGCGGCGTAGAGTCCGGGGATGTTGGTTTCGCCCTTTTCATTAATCCGCACGCCGGTCATTCCATGCCCACCACATAAATATAACTCGGTTGGCCAGAGTTCGATCTCGCCGGTACGAAAATCGTTGTCCCGTCCCGCGTGAAAGCGCTCGGTGACGGGACGTTCGGTGGTAAAGAGCAATTCCTCGATCTCTCTGATCTTGTCTTCGGGCAGGTGGTCCATCTTGATACGCATGGGACCGGAGTGGTTGAAAAAATCCTCGCTGCACATGGATTTTACAGAAGGGCGGTCTTTGTCGCGGCGTTCACCAAATGCGTTGAGCAGATAGGCCCCCCTGGTCATGGTAATGTATAAAAGGGGAGCGTTGATGTCCTTGGTGATGTAATAATACAAAGTATGCTCAAAACCGCTGAGTTCAGCCCCGGCCTTGTAGGCCAGCATATAACCGTCTCCGGTGTTGCCCGGAAAGTCGTAGACACCGTACATATTGCCGTTGGCGGGCAGCCCGAAACGGGCCGTTCCTCCGGCAGTGAGAATCACGGTCTTGCTCCGGATGACCATCATCTCTCCGGTTCTTACATTGAGGGTAATCACGCCGGACACACGACCGTCCTCGATCAGAATTTCCGCGGCCATGGTCCGATTGAAGATTTCAACCCCGGACTCGACCATACGTTTATACAAGATGGTCTTCAGTTCCGGTTCCTTCATGGTGACGCAGAATTTGCCCTTGGGGTGGATCTGCAGGATGTCGTAATTCCCGTCCTCGTCCACAGGAAAACACACATCCCAGTCGATCAGACGCTTCATGACATCATAGCTTCGCTCGGCCATACGGTAGTTGACCGGCTCATCCATGATTCCGTCACAAGCAATGGAATTTGATTCTACATAGAGCTCAGGCGTGCTCACACCGGGTATGGACACAATATTCAAAGCGTCCATCCCTCTGGCGATACAGCCGGAGTATTTGGCGTGCCCCTTTTCCAGAACAATCACCTTCTGGTTCGGCCCGACGTGCCTGGCCCGAATTCCGGCCATTGCCCCGGCACTTCCTCCCCCGATCACGACGACATCGGTTTCGACAACTGGATAATCAGGTTTCATTTCAACTCCCAATCTGGATAAAACGGAAAATCAGATACCTACATTTAATTCTCTTATTCCGGCAGGGTGTGCGGGAAGACTCTCCACACAGATAACCTTGCCAGACAGACAACATACTCTTTGAATGTCTCATTTTGCATCCTTTCTGCGATTGACCTCAAATAACCCTGCGGATTTTCATTTCATCGGTCAGACAATAGCTTGTCCGGTACTCGTAGGGTTTTTTCTTGTGCGTGAAGGCGATCATGTCAACACGTAACAGAGGGTGGTTCTCCTCCACCTGTAAATGGCGCGCGGTCTCAGCATCAGCCAATGCTGCAGAATACAGTTCTTCATTTTCAATTGTCGAAACGCCGAATTCATCTTCCAAAAATAAATAGAGATATTTTTCAAATCGTTGATGATCATAGTCCGGCAAGCCCCTGAACATGTGACCAGGAAGATAGGAAATGCTGTAAACCATGGGTATATTTTTTCGACACAAAAGGATGCGCCTCATCTTGTAGAGTTCAACACTGGCCTCGATTTGAAGGTAGCGATTGATCCTCTCCTGCCCTTTGACCTTTTTCAAGTCTAAAAACTGAACATCGATGACATAGGCATCTTGTTGAAAATCTTTAACAAAGGGGTAGTAGCGGAGCTTATGCCGGCGGCTGTCCGTATCGGAGACAAAGGTTCCCTTGCCCTGTATACGGCTCAGAAGACCCTGATGCACTAAATTTTCCAGCGCCTTGCGGACTGTGGCCAGGCTGACGTTGTGCCGGGCTGCAAATTCCCTTTCCGAAGGAATCTGCGCGCCAACTGCCAGTTCACCATTTTCTATCCGGATCTGAATCGCTTTGGCCAGTTGGTAATAAACTGGACTAAGATCGTCTTCGGATTTTTCAAATGGGATGATATGCCGGCTCCTGTCTTCCATTTTTTCTTCCCGCATATAGTTCCTCTTAAAACCTGCTAACCTAAAATCCGCTGCACATGGTCAACCAGCCTCGACCATAAATGATGCTGCAGTGCACCGGTGCACCTGTTAACTGTAGCTGTAGCCAAGGCTTGATCGTTTGTCAAGATGAAAATTTTAAAAAAAATACGGCTTAGGGAGTCGACTGTTCAGGTCAGCGAATCGAGAAAGAGCAGGCGGGTCTGGAAACAATGTATTTGCTTAACAGTATTATCTCCGGTTGTCTCACACCGGAGATAATACTGTCTGTGCGGTGTATGAGGTGAGGGCTGAAAGGCGTCAGGAGACTTCAAGCGAAGCCGAATCTGCGGAAGAAACCCGCTCCACCAGATCCAATGAGCTCTCCAGGGCCTTGCCTTTCTTGAAGCGCAGGGTCAGGGCCGCTTGGAGCATGTCCTTGCTTATGACCCGGTTCTGCCCGGCCAGAAGGGCCAGGGAGGCCAGGGCGAAGTCCTGGGACTTGACATGAAGGGCCTTGAAATCCACCTCCCGGATTCGGGCCTCGGTCTCCGGCAGCTCCAGGCCCCTGGCCGCAAGGACCAGGCTCTGCCCGGGCAGGTCCTGAAGCATCCCC
>JAIPER010000128.1 GCA_021737115.1 Desulfohalobiaceae bacterium | reverse complement strand
GCAAAGAGTTCTCGATTATGCAAGATCATAGTTTAGGGCAGAGCCTAAGAGTCCGGAGGGGGCAGGGATCCCCCATGAGCGAGCCTTAGAAAACCGAGAGCCGGAAGCGTCTTAGCGAAAGAGAGCCCTGTGACCGGGTCGCTGTCTATAACCGGAGTCTCATACGATGTTTCGGGTGTCAGGCAAAGAAAAGATTCACAATATCAATGCCTTAAAACCTGACACCTGAAACCTGAAACCTTAAGGTACAGATAAGTCACACTAAAGTGTCCAAAAATTCGTACAAATTTCAGCTCACTGCAAAGAGCTCTGAAGAATCGGCGTTACCGTGAAGCTTTTGAACATCTTCAAGAAAAAAACCATCACCGGTCTTGACCTGGGGAACAACTGGACAAAGGTCGTCCGGGTCCAGCCCAAAGGAAAGACCCTGACCCTGGAAAGGATCGGACGCAGAGCCTGGACCCGGGAAGACAAAAAAAAACAGGAGACCCTGTCCGGCGGCCTGCAGCAAATGTTCAGGGACCTGGAGATCAGAGACAGGAATGTCATCGCCTCTCTGGCCGGCCACTCCGTGATCATCAAACAATTCGATGCCAAGATCGCCGAAAAAGAGAAAAAGGCCCGGATCGACATCAACAGGTTGGCCACCCAGCAGATTCCTTTCGACATCAAAGACGTCTTCCTGGATTACCATTTCGCCGGACCAGGGGCCGAGGAAAACACCAGGAAGGTACTCCTGGTGGCCAGCAAAAAATCCATGGTCCTGGAACTGCAAAAGACCATCGCCAACGCCGGGCTGAGTACCCTGATCGTTGACGTCGACGGCTTCGCCTTAACCAACTGCTTTGAATACAACTACCCGGAACACCACCCGGGGTCGACCTACCTCCTGGACATCGGTGCGGTCCAAAGCATATTCTGCGTACATTCCGGCAATTACCCCTCATTCATTCGGGACGCCGGCTTCGGGGGACAGCACATCACAAACCGGCTGGCCGCTCTTTTGGATATCAAGCACAAGGAAGCTGAATCCTTGAAGATGAATGGTGCGGACCACCTGGAACTGAAAGCCAAACGGAAAATTTCCCCGGAACTGGAAGACATTTACTCTTCCTGGGCCGAAGAAATTCAGAGACTGATCCATTTTTATCGGAACACGAAGGGCTCTGACCACTCCGTGTCCACCTTGTTTCTTTCCGGCGGCGGCAGCATAAGTCAGGGTCTGCGCGAGAGCCTGGCTTTCCATTTAGGACTGGAGGTCCAATACATGGACCCCTGGCGTAGAATAAGCCTCGATGAATCACGTTTTGATCCCGCATACCTGCAAAGCTGCGGTCCACAGTACTGTGTGGCCGCAGGCCTGGCCCTGCGGTCTGTTTTATGATAAAAATCAACCTGCTCCCAGAACAGAAACGGGCCAGGGTGGCCAATGTCGAAAAAGAAATAGTCCTCTTTATCCTGGTCCTGATCTTGCTGGGATGTTCCATGTTTTTCACCCACAACTGGATTACCACCCGGGTGGACACGCTGCAGGCCGTTCTGGCGGAAAAAAATGCCAAAAAAATTCAGCTCCTGAAAAAAATAGGCGAGATAAACAACCTTGAGAAAAAAAGCGAAGAAGCTCGGCAATATATCGAGGTCATTAAAAGCATCAGATCCAGACAGAGTCGCCCGGTTCGCTTCCTGGATGCAGTGATCAGCAATCTGCCCCAGGATCAAATCTGGTTTGAATCCCTGCAAATGGAACAAGACACTCATCTGGAGGTGACCGGTGTTGCCCTGGACAATCAAATTTTCGCAGGCTATGTAAAAGATCTTCGCTTATCGCCCATTATCAGCAATGTGATCCTGCACCAAACAAGCAGAAAAAGAATCAGGGAATATAACCTGGTGGCCTTCCGCTGCCGCATCGAAGCTGGAAAACCGGCAGGCAAGGGCAAAGATGGATAGACAGGCAATCACCCAAAAGCTGGAACAGATGAGTCCCAAACAAAAGATACTCATCGCCTGCGGGAGTATTATCCTCTTGCTGGCCGGGTATTGGTACCTGTTTTTCCTCCCTGAGCACAATAGCCTGAAAGAACTGCAAACAGAGATCGCCGGCCTGGATAAAACCATTGCCACCCTCAACCAAAAGATTACGCGCCTGCCCGCCCTGAAAAAAGAGTATGCCGCACTGCAGCAGGAACTGACCTATGCCAAGACCCTGCTTCCCAAAAGCAACACGGACGTGGAAAATCTCCTCTCTTCGATCGAAGCCCTCGGCAACGATGAGGGAATCGAGTTCCTGCTCTTTGCTCCGGGGAATGAGCGTGTCCGTGATTACTACGCCGCCCGTCGCGTTAATCTGAAGATTTCCGGACCATTTCATAATCTGATGCGCTTTTTCAGTCGGCTCTCGCGGTTGAACAGACTCGTCACCCTGGAAACCCTGCAGCTTCAGCCGGTCAGGCATGATGGAACCGAAACCGAGCTCTCGGCAAGCTGTGCCATTAACATCTACAGGTCCCTGAGCCAGGCCGAACGAACCGCCAAGAAGAAAAAATGAAGGGCATTTCCCCACGCAAAACAAAGCCTCTGTGTCGCCTCCGGCCCTTGTCTACGGGCCGGGCCTGCAGTCTGCGGCACCTTTGTCAGACGGGATGGACGGGGCTGATCACGGTCCTGGTCCTCTGCGCCTTGTTGTTCCCTGTCTCCCTGTCTGCCCAGACCACCGAACTCCCGAAAGAGATGCCGCAGTGGATTCATCCCCCGGAATTCACATACTCGGCAAAAGGCAAACCCGACCCGTTTCATCCCGTTATCCAGAACCGTCCGGAAGAAGTTCAAGAAAGCGAAGCACCAAAACGTCAGCTGACTCCTCTGGAAAAGGTCAAACCCAGCCAACTCGAACTGGTGGGTATCCTCAATCCCGGGAACTCGGCCGACGAGAGCCGTGCTTTGGTTGAGCTCCCGAATGGCAAGGGCTATATCCTGACCCTCGGAACCGCCATAGGGCAACACCGGGGAAAGGTCACCGCCATAACCGCGGATACGGTCGTCATCAGGGAAACCAGAACCACGGTTTTCGGCAAGAAAAAGAAGATGGACACCGTCTTGAAACTGCACAAACAACCAGGACAGAACAATGGATGATCTCTTATTGACTGCTGGAGTCCCCAAAAGAGACCGCTGCCAGCCGTTTTTGCTCCTTCTCGTCTTTTTCTTTGCTTTTTCTAACCTGAGCTGCGCCCCGAAGCCTCCCAGGTCGTCCGAAAAGGTCGCCCCCACAGAGAAGACCTTGACCGATCAGAGCCTGAAAACTACCAACCGCCGGGCTTTTCTTTCTGATTCCTCTGCCTCTTTGGACAGACCTTCCGGAATCCGGGTTGCCCGGGATCAAAAAAAAACCGTCATTACAATCCCCGCGTCTGCAGAGACCCGGGTCAGTCCCAGCTATGATCATCCTCTGTTAAAGCTCGACTTTACGCCGTCCATTCCTTTTGTCGCCACCCCGGAGAAGGAGCAGGGAACACTTCTCGCCAGCATCGAATCTGTCAAGGAAAGCGAGAAGGACCAGGAGATTTCCGGCCTTCAGGTCACCGTCAAGGAGAAGGTTCAATTCCTGGTGACCCGTCCGGCCCCAAACCGGATCGATCTGCTGCTGGTTCGAGCCTCGGACCGGGAGCAAGCCCTATCGCAACCGGACCAGGCCACCGGCGAGAAGCCAAGATCAACCGAGTTGAAAGACGTCCGCTTCAGCCAAGATGAACAAAAAAACCAGCTCATCACCCTGGCAAGCGACAGGCCGGTCCCCTACGAAATCCTGCCGTCCACGGGAACCAGCGTCAAGCTCCTGTTTCCCGGAATGAGAATTGACTCGGAATTCGAAAAACTCTACCGGCTGCAGGCCTTCGAGACCTCGGTCCAGAGCGCAGCGCTCTATAACGGCCCCCGGGGCGGGGTGCTTCTGCTCAAAAACCGTTTTCGCAGTCCGATTCACATTGAGCGCAATGACAACAGTCTGACCCTGCTGGTCACAAACCAGCAGGGGGAAACCGATTCTCCGGCCCCCCGGGCTAACCGCGCCCAACTTTATGCGGGCGAACAGGCAGAGGCCCCTGCTGAGGCCGCTGCCAAAACAAAAAACAGCGACACCCGCAAATCCGAGGCATCTCCTTTCTCCAGGGAAGCGGCCGCTCCGGAATACACCGGTAAACCGATTTCCCTTGATCTCCAGGATGCGGACGTCGAACACGTCCTGCGTCTCTTAGCCACGGTCGGCGGTTACAACCTGGTCCTCAGCCAGGGTGTCCAGGGCAGGATATCTCTGAAGCTGGACCAGGTCCCCTGGGATCAGGCTCTTGATATCGTGCTTGAGCAGTTGAACCTGGAAAAATCCCTCCAGGGCAATGTCCTGCGCATCCTGACCCAGAAGCAGTACAACCAGGAACAACAGCAGAAGCTTCAAAGGATTCAGGCCCGGCAGGAGGCGGAAAAAAGCCGGGAGCAACTGGCCCCTCGCAAGACCCGCTACATCCAGGTCAACTACACCACCGCCTCCCAGCTGGAGCCCCAGCTTCAGGCCTTTCTCTCGGAACGCGGTTCCTTGAGTTCCGACCCCAGAACCAACCAGCTCATCATCCATGATACGGCCGAGACCATCCAAACGGTCCAGAATGTTGTCCGCCAGCTGGACAGACCGGAACAACAGGTCCTGATCGAAGCCAGACTGGTCTTTGTCTCCGACTCCTTTCAAAGGAGCCTGGGCATAAAATGGGGCGGCGGAGTGGAAAGGACGACCGGGAGCCACCAGTTTGGCCTCTTTGGGACCACCGCTGCGATCACGGCCAGTCCGCAAACCCAAAATTCGGGTTTTGCCGTGAACCTGCCCAATGAAGGGACCACGACCCTGGGTCTCGGCGGTTTCATCTCCAAACTGACCGGCTCCGACCTTTACACCCTGGACGCTCAACTGCAGCTCGGTGAATCGCAGAACCAGGTCCAGACCATTTCCTCGCCCAGGGTCGTGACCTTGAACAATGTCCGGGCCGAGATGACCCAGGGGACCAGACTGGCTACCCAGGCCGAATCCGAAAGCGGCGGCACCACCACCGAGTATGTGGACGCCACCTTGAAGCTGTCCGTCTTGCCGCAGATCACCCCGGACAAGAAAATCATCCTCGATCTGGATATTTCCGACGACAGCCCCTCCTCCGGAGAGGATATCGAGACCCGCAGCGCCCGCACCAAACTCATGGTCGACAATGAAGAGACCATCGTCATCGGGGGGGTGCAGCAGATCACCGAGCGGGAAGATCAGGGCAAGGTCCCTGGAGCCGGGAACATCCCCTTCCTGGGCTGGCTCTTTAAGAACAAAAACATCCAGAACGACAAGCGGGAACTCTTGATCTTTATCCACCCCACGATCCTGGACTGAGTTTCCGCCATGAAACTCAAATGCAAATCCGTTTCGCACCTGTTACAGCTCTACCGTTTTGATTTCCTGGGACAGCAGGGCTTTCTGGTGCCGGGCGGGCAGCCGTTTTCTCCAGGCAAACGAATCGAACTGCACATAAGCGTGGGCGACGAATACGTAGGTTCGGCCAGAACCACCATGATCTGGCAGAATCTGACCCACAAGTCCCCTGAGCTCCTGCCCCGGGGGACCTTTCTCAAACTGCTGGACTGCGACAGGAACCTGATGCAACTCTTGAATCCCTGAACCGTTTCCATCGCAAATCAAAGCACGAAAGACCTCAATCCTTAAAAATCGAAAATCGCAACCCGGAAATTCTCCATATGTCCACTTTATACCCCTGCAAAGTCCAGCCCCAGGTCCAGGATTTCACGCCTTACACAGCCGGACTCTCCATAGAGGAGATCAAGGCCGAGTACAATCTGTCCCGGGTGATCAAACTGGCCAGCAACGAGAACCCGCTGGGTTGCTCCCCCTATGTCCAGAAAGTCATAGCCAGATCAGCCTCTTTCGGATTTCGCTATCCGCGGCCGGGGAACCCGGAACTCTGTCAGGCACTGGCCGAATTTTACCGACTTTCCCCGGATAACTTCGTGGTCAGCAACGGTTCGGACGAGGCCATCGATCTCCTGCTGCGGGTCATGGCCAGGCCCGGGAAAGACCATGTCCTGGTCTTCGACCCCTGCTTCAGCATGTACCGTCTCCAGGCCCGATTATGCGGAGTGGATATCCGCAGTGTCCCCCTGAACCCGGATTTCAGTTTCCCCTTTGCGGAGCTTCTGCGGATTGTCGACCAGGACACAGCCCTGGTCTTTGTGACCAACCCGGACAATCCCTCGGGGTATGCAGCACCCAGAGAGAAACTCCTGGAGATGGCCGCGAGACTCCCCGAGAGCTGCCTCCTGGTAGTGGACGAGGCCTATCTCGAATTCGCCGATGATCCGGAGGCCGTTTCACCATTATCAGAACTGCCCGAGTGTACCAACCTCGTTATCCTGCGGACCTTTTCCAAGCTTTACGGACTGGCCGGTCTGAGACTGGGTTACGGGATCATGCCCCCCTGGCTTCGGGACTATCTAATGAGGGTCAAACCCCCGTTCAGCGTCAATCTCCTGGCCGAACGGGCCGGCATCGCCGCCCTCAGGGACGGCTACTTCGCCGGGCAAACCCGACGGACCGTCCTGGCGGGCAAGTCCTATCTTAAGCGCGAGCTCAAGGCCATGGGCTGCACGGTCTTTTTATCCCAGGCCAACTTTTTGCTGTTCAAACCGCCTGTCCCGGCCAAATCTCTCTATGAGCGCCTGCTCAAGCAGGGGATCATCGTCCGGCCCCTTGGCAGCTACGGCCTGGACGATTATCTTCGGGTCAGCATCGGCAATACGCACGAAAACAAGGCCTTTATCCGGGCGATGCAGGACATCCTGTCTCAACCTTCGGTCTAAGATCACCTCTGAAAAACCGGTCACGAAAGACATACAAGGTTTCAAAGACCACAGTGGATTTTCTGCCTTTGATCAAACTGAAACTGGCAATTGTTGTCTTCAACCCAATAGAACAACAGCTTGGCTCCATATTCTTAAATATATTATACAATTATATGTCAGCTTTGCCAGAGGCAAAGCTGACACCTGAAAACCTGAAGGCACAGATAAGTCACAATAAAGTATCCAAAATTTTTAACTAATGTTAGCTTACGGTGAAGAGCTCTGAAGTATATGATCATCACCATAGACGGACCGGCCGGTGTGGGCAAGACCACGATCTCTGTAGCCGTTGCTGACTCCCTGAAAGTGGCCTATCTGGATTCCGGAGCCATGTTTCGAGGCCTGGCCCTGGTGCTGGGCCTGGATTCCTGGAACTGGCCCCGGTCCCGACTGCTCGAAACTCTGGACGGGCTCCAGTTCAGCTTGACCGGAATCGGCCGGGCTTCGACGCTCCTGTTGAACGATAAGCCGCTGTCCGAAGAGATCAGGACGGAGACCATCGGGGTCTGGGCCTCCCATCTCGGCAAAATAGACCTGGTCAGGGACAAGCTCAAAAAGGCGCAGCAGGACCTGGGCCGAAGAAAAGACCTGCTGGCGGAAGGGCGGGACATGGGCACGGTGATTTTTCCGGAGGCGGACTATAAATTTTTTCTGGAGGCCGACCCCAAGGAACGGGCCAGGAGACGATGGCTGCAGCTCAAAGCCATGTCCGTCCAGGCCGACCTGGCGGAACTGGTCAGGGAAATGCGGCTGCGGGACGAGCAGGACCGGACGAGATCGATCGCCCCCCTGGTTCCGGCCAGGGAGGCAATCATCCTTGACACCACTTCCCTCACCCAGCAAGAGGTCATCGAGGCCATCATGAGCAGGATCCAGTGATCCCCTCGGACACGGCGAACTTCAGACAAAAAAAAATCCAGGCCGCTCGGCCTGGATTTGAAAATTTTTCTGCTTCCCAGGAAAAAAACACTTCCTCCGTCCCAGCCCCCTGGACCGGAATGTACAAAACCGGCTCAATCGGCTTTGGTTACCCCAGCCGCCTCTCGGGCAGTAAATTCGATGATGGCCAAGGGGGCGTTGTCTCCGCGTCTGGGCTCTCCCAGTTTGACGATCCGGGTATAACCTCCGGCGGTGTTGGCAAAACGGGGCGCCAGGTCGTCAAAGAGTTTTTTGACCAAGGTTCTGTTTTCCAGGACCTTAAAGGCCATCCGTCTGGCATGCACGCTATTGTCCAACCCGAAGCCGATCAATTTTTCGGCAACCTTTCTGACTTCTCTGGCCTTGGCTTCCGTGGTCCGGATCTGTTCATGTTCGATCAAGGATCTGGCCATGTTCCGATACATGGCCTTTCGGTGCTCCCAGGTTCGACCCAGTTTCCGGCCGGCTTTGTTATGCCTCATAGCTCTCGTTCCCTTTTTTCCACTGTTGATATTTTTCTTCGAAATTATCGATGTTCATCCCCAGCTCCAGGCCCATGTCTTCCAAGACCCGGATAATATCGTCCAGGGATTTTCTCCCGAAATTCTTGGCCTTGAGCAGGTCGTTTTCGCTTTGTTGAACGAGTTCGCCCACGATATTCAGATTGGCCTTTTTCAGACAGTTGGCGGCACGGACCGGCAGTTCCAGATCGTCGATGCTCTTGAACAGATTTTCA
>JAIPER010000127.1 GCA_021737115.1 Desulfohalobiaceae bacterium | reverse complement strand
GGCCGTCCTCGATCAGCTGGTTGAGATCGACCAGGGTTTCCCGGGGCGGGGTCTGCCGGCTGAAGAACATGAGTTTTTTTATGATTTCCCTGGCATGCAGAGCCGCTTTTATGATATTGCCCAGATCCCGGGAGACTTGATCCGGAAGCCCCCTGACCTTGGATGACAACTGGGCAAAACCGAGAACATTCCCCAGAGGTTCGTTCAGTTCGTGGGCCACTCCGGCGGTCAGCTGCCCGATTTTGGCCAGGCGGTCCGAATGCCGCAACTGGTGCTCCATCTCCGCCTGGATATCGATGGCTTCCTTTTTTTCAATGGCCAGGGACAGATGGTGGGCTATGGTCCGCAAAAGGGCCCGCTCCTCGTCGAGAAAAGGTTTCTGGACCTTTTTCGGACCGGCCGGAGGGGCCGAGTAAATGATCTCGATATGCCCTCTGGGCATCTTATGAAGGACGAGTTCTTCGGTCAGGCTGGGACCTGTGACCTCTGTTTCCCAAGCTCCATAGGCCTGGTCATCCAGCCTGATAATCGTTGTCGTCTCCGCAGGGTATTGAAAAGCCGGGGGGATAATCCTGGCAATTGATTCCAGCATCTGAGGCAGGGGCTTGTTTTGGCCGACAATCTTGGTCATCTTGTAAAGACAGGTGAGCTCCTTGTTTCTTTCGATCAGTTCGTTTCTCTGCTGCAGGAGCTGCCGTTCCCGTTTGACCCGCTTCGACACGTCCTGACCTACAGCCAGCATCCCGATGCCGCATGTTGAACCTTCCTCCTCGAGCCGCCTGGCCTGCCATTCGATAAAGCGTTCTTTTCCTGAACAGGGGATGATCCTGGTGACGATCTTCTTCTTGGCTTTGCCTTTTTCCATGAAGCGCTTAAATAAACGTTTGGCCGACTCCCTTTCCTCCTCGGCCAGGAGCAGATCAAAACAGTTCTGCTGGATGAGTTGAGAATAGGAATATCCAGTGGCTGATTCCAGGAACTCGTTACAGCTCACGATTGATCCATTCTGGTCCAGAAGGAGGATGATCCCCCTGGAAAGCTCCATGGCTGGTTGATATAAATCAACGAGTCTTTGTATCATAAGATTTGTTATACCAGAAGTTGGCCTAAATTGCGGTTTGTATCGGCCTTAAATGAAAAATTATAGAAATCATGCAGGATAGGAGCTTCATTCTGGACCAACTTCTGGTATCTGCTCGATAATATAAATGAAAATGCAATTTTCACTGAATTACTCTGATCCAAGTTGCTTGGCCATTCTGGTGTCAGTATAGCCTGATTGATCCCTGCTTGCGGGTAACACTACAAGCAACCGTCTCCATTGGCAAACCGATTTCCCGTCTTCTTCCCGAAGCAGGCCAGGGATCAAGGCTTCATCTTCATTCCCGGAAAAGTACCTCTTGGGCCAGCTTCCTGCCGCCTCGGGTCAGGATGTTATCCTCGATGATCCGGGAGATTTTTTCCGTGTCCCTTGGCTCTTCGGCCTGCTCTTCTTCCAGTGTGCTGATCAGATCGGCCTCGTAGACCGCCCTGAGACTCAAGCGGGCCTCTTCTTCCGGCTGGTGCAGATGGTCCAGGATATCCAGGACCTCCCGGATGACCTCTTCGCTGGCACCGGCCTTCTCCAGGATCTGCCCGGCCGGGGACTTCCCTTCAGCGCTGGAGTCCTGCCGGGCCTCGTCCTCCTGGATTGCGTGCAGATAGGCGGCCATGATGATCACCCCGAGATTGCCGCCCTCCTCCTTGCCGATGCGCTCGGCGTACCCGGCCACGGTGGTGGCGTGTCGGATCTTCCTGGCGTCTGTCTTGAAGTGACGGCGCATCTCCATGCCCACCTTGTCCTTGAGCATGTCCTGCTGCTTCTCCTTGACCTCTTCGGGCAGGGAGCCGAGACACTGCTCCGCAAACTGGCAGTAGGCCGCGCAGCCGAAGTCCAGCTCGGGATTCACGAAGCGGTGTCCGCAATACGGGCATTTCCTGGCGGTGTCGTCCTTGAAGAACTCGACATCCTGATTGCATTTCGGACATCTGGCCTCATAGATGGCGTCCGCCTTCCAGAAGCGGCTGTCTTGTCCAGGGCATTGCATAATAAACTCCTTTCCTTCAGGCTTGCTTTGGATAAGCTTGGCTTGTATTTACTATACTTACGGTCGTCATAAATTGAAAATTTCACTATACTGAAATCATGGCAGGCGGTGCTGTATATTTCTGCAACCTGCAATTTATTCCTCTCGTAAGTATCTATAATTTTAGATATTTAAACAAGAATTGCCAACCACGATGTGTCAGAGTAAATTTATATAATCAAGCAGATGCCAGAAGTTGGCCCATAAAAGAGCTACTATTCAACAGGACCTCTCAATGGTTTCGTTGAAGGCAGATAGAAACCGCATTTTTTGCCAACTTCTGGTATAATAATGCTACCATAGCAAAAGGCAAGGACCCGGGCTTTGATCTGGGTCAAATACCCTTTTGATTAGCCAAAAGGAGTCATCGCCACAAAGGCGATATCTCCAAAAGAACTTCTTTCTGCCATGTTGCATGGCGAGGCCATTTGCCTGCCAGCCTCTTATTCTGGCAGGCAAAAAGAATGCCCATCCGTGTCAATCCGTGTGATCCGTGGGCCCAATGCTTCTTTTCAACAATCTAGATTGAGACTTCAGACAAGCAAGCATAAGCAAAAGGAGGAGCCCAAAATGCCCATACCCGGAGATTTTCTGACAACCGCCATGGCCGTGATGCCCCACACCGACCCCGAACGGGCGCTGGAGGTGGCCCTCTCCGTGGACATCCCTTTCTGGCCGCAGCTGCCCCGCCTTTCCTACTTTGAGGACATGTATGTGCAGGCAGCCGAGCATTTTCCAGGTATTGTCCTGGATATCAAGGGTCGAAAGCTCTCCTTCTCCACGCAGAAATTCATGTCCGAACTGGAAACGGTCATGGCCGGGTTTGACGACCCGACCCTTTTCGATGTGAGCCCCGGCTACTCAGCCGTCTATCAGCGCTTCCTTGAAACACCCCTTGCCGATCGCCCGGCCATCAGGGGGCAGCTCGAAGGGCCGGTCAGTTTCGGCTTTAACGTAAGCGACGAAAACGACCGCCCGATCCTGTTCAATGATACAGTGCGGCCCTTTCTGCTGGAATTCATGGCCCGAAGGGTCAATGTCCAGCTTAAGCGTCTGAAGCAGAAAAACGAAAATGCCTTCATGTTTGTCGATGAACCGGGCCTGCAGTTTTTGTTTTCAGCCATGTCCGGGTACGGCGATATCCAGGCCAAAAAGGATATGGAGGCCTTTTTCTCGATGATCGACAGCCCCCGGGGAGTCCATCTTTGCGGCAACCCGGACTGGGATTTTCTGTTAAACCTGGACATCGATATCCTGTCCATGGATATCTATACCAACCAAGACGTCTTTGCCGCCTACGCACAGACCATCAAGCGCTTTCTGGAAAAAGGCGGCGTCCTGGTCTGGGGGATCGTGCCGACAAACATCGAACCCTTTGCCAAGGAATCCCTGGAAAGCCTCCGCGACCAGCTGGAAAATGTCTGGACCAAGCTTTATGCCAAAGGGATCGACCGGGATCTGCTTTTTTCCAGGAGCCTGCTTTCACCCGCCACCTGCTGCCTGGTCAACCCTGATCTGGAAAAGACGGTTGAAAAGGGCTTTCTGGCGGTCAAAAGGCTCTCTGAAATGCTGCGGACGGACTATGGTTTGGGGGGAAATGGATGAATCTGAATGCGAGCAGCCGACAGTCCTTCGGACAGGCTTTAAAGGCACAGTCAGGCCGACTGCCGGTATAGAATTTTAGATTTTGGATTTTGGATTTTGGATTTTCGATTGTTAAGACAAAGAATAAGAGCTGGTTATCTGGCATAAATCCAAAAACTTTTTCTTAAAGCCGGTATAAAGGAGAAGGCGTGGCCTATCGAAGAGAAAACTTCGGGCCTTTAGGCGGCATCCTGCTTAAAACGATTTCACAGGCCGCCCGGGGACTCCATCCTGCCTACTTCGCTCTGGTCATGGCCACGGGCATTGTCTCGATGGCCTGTCACCAGCAGGGCTTCGATTTCCTGGCCTGGGGCCTGTTCTATCTGAATATCGGTGCCTACGGGATCCTCTGGGTGCTGACTGTCTGGCGGGCCTTCAGGTTTTGGTCGTTTTTGGCCGCGGATATTTCCAGCCACAGTCTCGCCCCGGGCTACTTCACCATCGTGGCGGGTACTGGTGTGCTCGGCTCACAAGTCCTGATCATCGGCGAGTTGCCCGGTGCAGCCTTCATTCTGTGGGTGGCCACCCTGGTACTCTGGCTGGGTCTGACCTATACCATTTTCACCGTCTTGATTGTGAAGGAAGAAAAACCTTCCCTGGCCGAAGGTCTCAATGGCGGCTGGCTCGTCGCTGTGGTGGCAGCCCAGTCGGCCAGCGTGCTGGGAAGCACAGTGGCCCAGTATGCAGGTTCTGCTCAGGATACACTGCTCCTGCTCACGTTTGTCATCTGGCTCTTTGGCGGAATGCTCTATATCTGGATCATCTCGCTCATATTCTATCGCTATCTGTTCTTTCAATTCCTCCCTGAGGACATGACCCCGCCCTACTGGATCAACATGGGCGCCGTGGCCATCTCGACCCTGGCCGGGGCTACTCTCATGGCCGAGTCCAATGGTTTGAACTTTTTCGATGGGATTCGGCCCTTTTTAACGGGTCTTACGTTTTTCTTCTGGGCGACCGCGACCTGGTGGATCCCCATGCTCGTTATCCTGTTCGTCTGGCGCCATGCCTGCAAAAAATTTCCCCTTGCCTACAACCCGCAGTACTGGGGCGCGGTCTTCCCTCTTGGCATGTACACGGCCTGCACCTACACTCTGGCCGAAAGCGCACAGCTGGCTTCATTGCTGATCATTCCCCGGATCTTTATTTTCATCGCCCTTGCGGCCTGGGCCGTCGTATTTACAGGCCTCATCCGGCATATGTTGCGAAACAGAGAAGGTGCAGGGGAGAGCAAATGAAGGCAAAAGAGATTATGGAAACCACATTCCAGACCCTGAGGCCTGAAGACAGCATCTCCGAGGCTGTTCAGAGGTTTTCCGAGATCAGCAAGGCAGTGGGCCGAAAGATGGAGGAATTGGGGTCAAGGAATTGGGGTCAAGTCTTTTATTTTAGATTTTTATCTGCTATGCTCTCTTCATGGCTCGACCACTCCGCATCGAATTTCCCGGTGCTCTCTATCACCTGACCGCCCGGGGCAACAACAGAAAGCCCATCTTTCTCGATGACCAGGACAGAAACATCTTTCTGCAGATTCTTGAAAGAAGCCTGGCAGACTACAATGGCATCTGCCATGCCTATTGTCTGATGACCACATAACATTATCATCTCCTGCTCGAAACTCCGGAAGGCAATCTCTACCAGATCATGAAGCAGATAAACGGTACCTATACCCAGCGCTTTAACCGGAAACACCGCAGCATAGGGCACGTGTTTCAATTGAAAAGCTTTTGCCCTATTTGAAGCAAAAAGCAATGCTCAAGGAAATCCGAATCATTGATCGAAAGGTTAATCGTCCTGACCTGGAATCGTTGTTTTCTGAGTGTAGCCAAACCAACAAAGCACTTCGTAACCAGACAATATGCTTGGCTCATTTTGAATATGGTTACCAGCAGAAAGAAATTGCCGATCATCTTGGATTGCACTACACTACGGAGAGTAACCTCGTCAGAAAAAAATACTAAAATGAAAGACCTGACCCCATTACTATAAATGTTCCATTTTGGAAACAACTTGCCAGGAGGCCGGCTTATGAGTGGACACGGCGGACAACATGGACGGCGAACGGGAAGCAAAACGCCAGAGGGACTGATTCCAAAGCACGGCGGTTACCGTAATCTGAAGAGCTTTCAGGTCGCGCAGCTCGTCTATGATGTAACGGTTCGTTTCTGCGACCGCTATGTTGACAGGTTCAGCCGGACAAAGGACCAGATGGTGCAGGCGGCGCGGTCCGGGGTGCAAAACATCGCGGAGGGCAGTAAGGCGTCGGGAACATCCAAAAAGACCGAGCTGAAACTGACCAATGTGGCCCGGGCCAGCCTGGAGGAACTGCGGCTGGATTATGAGGATTTTCTGCGGCAGCGCGGCCTGCCACTGTGGGAGCGGGAAGATTCGCGCCGGGCGACGCTGATCAACCGGCGGTGCGCTACTGCGGACGAGGTGGCGCAGTGGGTGGCTGAGGTGCATGAAAGAAATGGACGACATGGACAGGATAGACAGAAAGGACAGTCCACCGGGTCCACAAAGTCCACTTTGTCCACTTATCCGGAAATCGCAGCCAATGCCGCATTGGTTCTAATTGCCGTGGCGTGCAGCCTTTTGGACCGCCAGCTTGCGTCACTGGCCAAAGCATTTGAAAAAGAAGGCGGATTTTCAGAACGCCTTTACAGACGGCGCGTCCAGGCCCGGAGGAAGCGATGAGCTTGGGGTGAAGTCTTTTATTTTAGAAACGATTGGTTTTGTTTGCTTCCTGTTTGACTCTCTCATACAGCCAAACTTTAATGATGGCTCCGCGATCAACACCAATTCTCCCCCTGATGCGGTCGATTTCCTTGACCAAGTCCTCTGCAACATCCAAGGTAATACGCACCTTTTTGCCAGGATGTGATATTTTGGCCTTAGACATATCCAAAAGATCGTGGATATCTTCTCCCTGGTCAAAACGATCATCGAATTCTTCAGTGCTTTTGGCTAATTTATTGTTTTTCATAGAGTTCCCTTTCTTTTTTCCTGGCACGCCTGACAGAAATAATCCGTAAAGAGTTATTCCGGTAGGTATACACAGCTGTCCAGTGAGTATTATTCAGCTTTGCAATGACAATGTGCCTGTTTTCAACGGGATACGGTGACACAATCTCAATACGATGCTCATCTTCCCAAAGAACCATTGCAGTTTTAAAATCAATGCCATGTTTTTCGGCATTGCTTATGCTTTTTTGAGGATCCCACTCAAAATCCATACAAATATTATACAAGAGACTATGAATACATTGCAACAAAAAAATTTATGGGCCATGGCGGAAACTTGGTCTACGGTGCAGGAGGAAAGCAAATGAAAGCACGAAAGATTGTGTTCTGTTCCAGGATGATGAGCTGGAAGCTGGCCTAAACCTGATGCGGGAGAACCAGGTCCATCAGGTCTAGTGAAAGGTGAAAAACCGGGATCAGTCATTGATTTGTTGGCCTGCTACGACCTCGTTAGCCTCTAATACGGCTTAACTATGAACTTCATTTGGAAACTGGCTTTCAGGCCGGTCGGCGCAACAGCACATAGCTCCTGTAGGCGTAGGTCAGCGGAACGCTCCAGATGTGCACCAGCCGCGTGAACGGCGAATAACCGAGCAGGGCCAGGGCGGTCAGGATGTGCAGTTTATAGCTGAGGGGCACCGGCTCCATGAGGCCGGGCTCCGGGGCCAGGACAACGATGCTGCGGATCCAGGGCGCTACCGAATACAGGACGTCGTAATGGGTGAAGACCACGTTGTACAGGCCTATGGCCGAAACAAGCAGAATGAAGACCAGCAGCAGATAATCATTGAACGAGGTCTGGGCCGCGATCCGCTCCTGTTTCAAGCGGCGGGCCAGCAGCCAGATCACACCCGGCACCATCAGCAGCCCGGCAACAAGACCGGCCCAATAGGCCAGAAAATTGTGGGCCGAAGCCGAGATCCCGGCCAGGTCATATAAGCGTTGGGGTATCAGCATGCCTCCGGCATGGCCGATGAGGGTCAGCAAGGCGCCCCAGTGGAAGATAGTGATGCCGTATTTCAGGCTGCCTTTGTGCAGGAACTCGCTGGACCCGGCGTTCCAGCGCCTAAGGTCCGTTTTGTAACGCCAGGCGTGACCGACGATAAAAACTGTGATGGCCAGGTAGGGAAACACGACAAAGGCCAAGGTGTTGCTCCAATCAGTCATGACCGCCTCCTTGCGCTTCCATCTGCAGATGCTTCGAATATAGTGGACAGCACCTCAAAAAGGTCTGCATACGGACTCTGGGCGGCTTTCAAGCGCTCGGCCAGAAGCCGAACCGTCTGTTGATGCTCGCTGATTATCCACTGCAGATCGTTGTCCGGCCCTTGGGAAAGCAATTCCAGAACCAGGGGCAGGTAATCCGGCAGTTCAGCCCGGCGCGGCTCGAACCCGGCTGCTTCGCAGGCTTCGGCAAAGCGGACCAGGGCCGGGCCGCGCTTGCGGCCGTCCCCCCACTGATGATAGGTAAGATTCAAACAGGTGGGCGGACTGAGGTCGAAGGACCCTGAAAAGGCTTCCTGGACAGACAGCAGGGGGGTTTTGGCCAGATACTGCAGGAACTCGCGGATCCGCGCCCGATCCGAGCCCTTAAAAGCCGCTTCCAGCAGGGCCTGCTCCGGCAGCAGGGCTTCTATCATCCCGGCCTCTGGAAATTGGAGCAGGCAGGACAGGATCTTCATCTGTTTTTTGTTGCTTCGGTTCCCGGCCTCAGTCAAATCCCAGCCCTCCCTGCTCGGCACGCATATCTGCGGCATCCGGGGTTTGAGCCGTGGGTACCACGAAGCGGTCCCCGTACTTGGC
>JAIPER010000126.1 GCA_021737115.1 Desulfohalobiaceae bacterium | reverse complement strand
GGATCACGCCTCCGGTGCTGCCCAGACCTCCGATAATGCAGACCGCCAGGGCCTTGATCAGCACGTCGTAGCCTTCCGAGGGGGCTATGCTGCCCAGGGGGATGATGACAATGGCAGCTATGGCCGCCAGGCCGGCTCCCAGGGAAACGCTCAGGGTGGCGATCCAGTCCGCGTCGATGCCAAAGGTTAGGGCGGTACGTTCATCCTGGGCAATGCCCCGGAAGGCGAGGCCAATGGATGTATGGCGGGTGAACAGCCAGAGCAGCAGAATCAGCAGCAGGCCCACCCCGACGATGATCACTCGCTGCAGATCGATATAGGTCCCGGCAATGAACAGGCTGCCGTCGATGAAAACCGGCAGGGTGTACTCGAAGCCGACAAAACCCAGATACCGGAAAAGCTCCAGTATGGACAGGCCGATCCCGAAGGTGGCGATCACCTCGGACAGGGGCTGACCCCGGACCCGGAGCAGGACAAATCGGTAAATCAGGGCTCCGAAGATCGAGGTGACGAGCACGGCCACCAGGCCGGCCAGGAGAAAGGGCAGCTGCAGAAAGTTGATGAGCATCCAGCCGGCATAGGCCGCCAGAATATACAGGGCGCCGTGGGCGAAGTTGGCCACTCCGCTTATGCCGAAGGTCAGATTGAAGCCCATGGCCAGCATGATGAGTATAAAGCTGTTGATGAGGGCGTAGATGGCGGTCCCGATGAACATGGTTCCTCCAATACCGACAGTCGGCCTGTCATGTATGTGTATGAATCTGCCGTGAACAACGTTCTGTAAAGAATTGTATGCCAAATGTGGCAGTGTAAGGCCAACTGCCGGTATTAAAATACCAGAAGTTGGCTTTATCCTATTTGGGCTTCCGGAATGATCTGGAGTCTCAAACTGGATATGAGACAATGAAAACGCGGCAGGTACGCCGCGTTAGCGAAAGTCCCCGGACAAGCCGAAAAAGGGTTGCCCGCCCTTACCAAAAAAAAGTTACACCTCACATGAACAGAGAATAGTCACATATAAAATTCTTACGGGTGTCAGTATTGGTTATAGCTACCCTGATCCCGGATCAGGCCAGGAGTTTCAAAGGGTTAATACCAATGGACGTCTGACACCCGTAAGAATTTTATTTCAGGGATTTCAATCCCTTTGGAAGCTTGATCTTGCCTTCGGCTATGGATTCCGGAAACACAATCTTCCGACTGCCGTCATCCGTCCATTGAAAAACAGCGGATACAGCGGTTTCATCCGGGTCGAAGCCATAGACGGCCTGATTGCCTTCATCAAAGCGGATCCTGCCCATCACACCCCGGCGGTCGGTCTTTTTCAGCTCAGATACCAGAGCGTCCGGATCGAGTGTTCCGGCCCGTTCTATGGCCTCCTTAAGTATGTAGACGGACTCGTAGGAAGGAGCAGGGCCGTGCCCGGCCTGTATCTCCTCGCCGAATTTCTGCCGGTAGGCATTGTAAAATTTGGTGGATTCCGGGACTTTATCAGAAGAAATGGCGCTGCCGAGCTCGAAGATGTCGTTTGTGGCGCCGCTGATTTTTTGGTCAAAGGTCTCCCAGGCTCCGGAGCCGGCCAGGGGGGAGATGAATCCGGCCAGGACAGCCGGTACCTGCATGGTTTTCCACTGTTTGACCAGGGTGCCGCTCTGGGGCATGTCGAAGACGGGCATGATGACCTGGGCACCTTTGGCCCTGGCTTTCATCAGGGCCGACGAAAAATCCGAGGTCCCGGTGGGATAGCTTTCCTTGCCCAGGATCTCCCAGCCGGCCTTGTCGAAGTAGACCTTTTTCACGAAATCGGTCGTGGCCCTGGCCCAGGCCACGTCCTGATGAAGGATGTAGACCTTGTTGAAGCCGAATTGTTCGTTGATCAGTCCCATGGTCCCGGAGAGGTATTTCACCAGGTGGACCGCATTGAGGCAGACCCGGAAGATGTACTTGTACTTCTCGGGATCTTCCTTGATTTTCTTCTCGGAACCGGGAGACATGGCGATTGTGCCCAGAAGAGGAACCTTGTACTTGGCGATGATGTCCATTCCGGCCATGAGGGCCTCGGATCTGAATGGTCCGATGAGCAAAGCAGCCGGTTCTTCCTCCAGAATGATCTTTTCCAGTCCCAGGAGGGCTTCCGGTACCGGAACCCCCGGGGCGGCGTCCCGGATATCTATGGAGGCCAGCTTGAAGTCCCTGCTCTGATCACCAAGTTGAACCCCGCCGGCTGCATTGATCTCTTCGACCGCCATCTGTACGGCCTTGTATGATTCCTTGCCCTCTAAAAACCCGAGTGAGGTCGGCACTCCGAGTACGATCGGACCCTTGGCGCAGATAGCATTGACCGGCAGAAGCCAGATCGCGGCAAGCAATACCAGAATTCCCGTGAGCCACCTTTTTGTTTTCATGGTTCCTCCCTCTTGGTTATGGTCCGGGATGAAGAACCGGGCACGTAAGAACCGATGCCAAGTTCTTGACTTTATCAGGTCTTCATCCGAAAATTCCAGCTATAAATGCATTTTGAATCACCCTATGTGAAGCTATACTTTCTGTCAAGAGGGCCTGTGTGCAGCAAATTGCATATAAGGTTTTTGATAATGAATTATACGCAAATCCTCGATTATCATCATCAGAAAATGAATTTCATTGCACATGCTTCCTTGTTCATTGGGTCTGCTCCAGAGGATAGCCCTGTTCGGCCCAGGCCTCAAAGCCGCCTTCCAGGGCGTTGACATTGGAGTAGCCCTTGTCTTGATAGGTTTCCGCCAGACCGGCGGAAGTGTATTCATTGGGTCAGGCGCAGTAGAAGATGATTTCCTGGTCTTTGTCCAGGGAAGCCAGCTTTTCTTCAAATTCGCTTTTGAGCAGCGCTCCTTCTATCAACATGTTCCGGCACCTGGCATCGTTATAGGAGCAGACCATCAGGGCCTGGCCGGATTCGAGTTTTGCCCTGGCTGCCTCTGGGGCGATACGCTCGATCGAGCCTCTTCCGGGTCCGGCCAGAGAAGAGCAGGAGACGCTCAAAACAAGGAGCAGCACCGCAGACAGGGTCAAAGAGGCTAAATGTAAGTGTCTGGTTACCATTTGCGTACCTCCCGGGTTATTGGGGTTGATCATTCATAATCAGTTTGAGTTCAGAATCGAGGAATCAAACAAAGGGATTATCCCTGGGGTTCTTTATTCCGGTACCAGGTGGTCACTTGCTCCAAGTAGCTATCAGCGTCCTGTAGATTCTTTTTGAAAGCTGTCCGTATCGCTATCTGGTTTTGCCCTGCCTTTGACCCGGGAGCCAAAGACATAGGCAGTGATAATCTCCTCATGCTGCCGGCATTGGTCTGCGATCAAATCTTGCAGACCATGAGCCTCTCCGTTTGCAGTGGTCATATTTTTGATTTTTCCAAAAGGCCTTTTTGTTTCCCTGTTTCGGGCCCTTTCTTGATAAAAAGTCAGGTTGAATCAGTATAGCAGGCACCTGAACCGCGTCAAGTGGCAGAGCGGCCGCCGGGCAGACAGACCGGTCTGTTTGATCAAAGTGAAACAACCTCGAAGAGGTTCCTGAAGGGGTTTCACCAGGTTCTTCCTTCCAGGCAGACGAAACAATCATTCCTTCGTGGTCCTTGGTGATCCTTCGTGGACCCAGTCTGTCTTTTGGATTTTTATCCCCGAAGGAACATGAAGTTTCACGAACATCTATGGTACTTGACAGTTTATCAATGTTAATGTATGTTTTGAATCAGTACAAAATAGAGGAGTATGTTTATGCCGCAAAATCCTGTAGAGGGCAACAGCCGCATGTCTCTAAGGATACCGGCCGAAGAAAAGGCCCTTCTGATGCGGGCGGTTGCGATACAGCGCACCAGCTTGACCGACTTTGTCATTCGAACCGCTGTCGAGCAGGCACGCGAGGTGATCAATCAGGCCGAGCGGGTTGAACTCAGTGAACGTGACAGCTTGCGTGTGCTGGATCTTTTGGAAAATCCGCCGGAACCGAACCAGAAGCTGATGAAAGCAGCTCAAGCCCTCCCGCATCAGTCGTGACGATTCCCTCCTGGCATGAGGAGCCGAGCTCAAAGGTTCATGAACGGAAGACCTTCGACTGTGGAGACGCTGCGCTGAATGATTTTTTACGCCGTTATGCACGCAGGAGCCACGAACGAGGAGGCTCCAAGACGTTTGCAGCCATCAAAGATGGTGACGCTAAAACAATATTGGGCTTTTACAGCCTCGCTCCGGCTTCACTGACCTACGACCGGACGCCTGTCCAGATCAAGCAGGGTCGTGCCAGACACGAAATACCCGTGTTCAGGCTTGCGAGGCTGGCGGTGGATGGTTCAGTACAAGGGCAGGGGCTTGGCGGTCAGCTTCTCCTTGCGGCGGGTCGCCGTTGCCTCTTGGTGGCTTCGGAGGTTGGCGGTGTCGCTCTTCTCATCGACGCCAAAAACGAACTTGTTGCAAAGTGGTATGCAGGCTTCGGGGCTGTTGAACTTTTAGATGATCCGTTTTCTTTGCTCCTGCCTTTCAAGACCATTCACACGGCCCTTGCCGCGGCAGGCAAACTATGATGGCTGCAGCGGGTGGACTCAGTCTGCTTTCCGGATTTTTTATCCACGAAGTTACACGAATTTACACTAAGTTTTCATGCTTTCACGGCTGTCTGTAAGAAAAGATCATCCAGCCGTGAACTGCATCGCCTGCCGGCGATACATATACATGGAACAAAATCTTTCCTTCGTGGTCCTTGATCCTGGTGCCTGGCGAGGACAGCCGGATCTGGGAATACGTTGAGTTCGGAGACCAGCCGAAGGAGGCGTACTCAATCAGGAGTTGCGCTTGACAGAGTTAATGGGTAAAGTATTGCCTGTAAAGTGAATTATGGCCTGTTAACGGAAACATTTTGCCTTTTTATAGACCCGATTCGGCCTTTCCCAGTCAACCGGAAATTATTTACCGATTCAAACCAATATAGGAGGTTAATCGGCAACAAATGTCCTATACTATTGATTTCACGACGGCAACAAGCGACCAGATAGAGGCAGCTTTAGGCAGGCGATTGGAGAGCATAAGGCTTTCACGCAACATAGCGCAACTGCAACTAGCCGAGGAAGCCGGAGTCTCGACCAGAACCATAAGAAGGCTGGAAAAAGGACAAGGGGTATCACTCGACACATTCATTCGCGTCCTCTCCGCACTGAAGATCCAGCAGAGTCTCGAAAGCCTTCTGCCCGATCCGACCGTGAGGCCCATTGAACGGGTTGGACTAAAAACGGGAGAGCGTAAAAGGGCACGTCCGGTTACAGTGAGTCATGAGCGTCCGGCTTGGTCGTGGGGCGACGAAAAGGACGACCATGAACAATGACGCACGAGTCATACTCTGGGGGAGTTTGATAGGCGCCGTCACTTGGCTTGAGGACCGGGAGATCGGGGTCTTCCAGTACTCGCCCGATTTCCTGCGGAGTGGCATCGAACTTTCCCCCCTCTCAATGCCGCTTGCCGAGTTTCCCTATGAATTCCCGGCGCTTGCCAGGAACACTTTCAAGGGCGAAGGCCATTCTGGCCTGGAATCCGGAAACCAACGAATTCCGTTCAGGCCAAGTTGATGCAGGGCCTGGCTTTGAACACTGGATAATGAAATTCGACGGCGTTTCCAGCCCTAGAGATTCAGACATGTAAAGAATATCGCTTTCTTGATGGATCGGCGGGGAGAATGGTCTCTCTCGCCAGCCTTCGATGTTACGTACGCGTGGAACCCCACGGGCGAATGGACGAGCAGGCATCAAATGAGCAGTTCCTGGAGTTTAACGACCGCCGAGTCTTGTCCCATGCCGGCAAGGTCAGCAAACAGGAAGCTGATGATCATGCCCAATCTGAATACGCCAGATTTGAGATCCGCCGCCGGGACTACAAGGAGGCCCTGGGCCAGGAAGAAAACATCAGGCAGTTGGAAGAAGCGGCCAGGCAGCTTGGGGATGTGAAGCCGACAAAGGGGATGGGGACTGATGATGGTCCGTTTTTGGCCGCCTTTAATATTCCAGGGTCAGGAGATATGCCGAACCAATTTCACTGTGGCTCCCTTGAACAAAGAGCATGAACAACGCGGTTTTCTTCCAGGGATGGAGCAAACCGATCTGGGGGTTGGCAACCGATTGCGCCTGAATAGAGGGAATTTTGAACAAGATTTCTCATTTTTTTGCAGATTGAAAGTTGTGGTTTCAATATGCACAATTGTGTAAGATTCTCTGAGAAGGGTTTTTTTACACCACGATGAAATCCTGTTTCCGCAGGGTTGCCTTCATTAAAACAAACTATTGACGGGCCTGATGGAGTGCTTTACTGTATGCTCTGATACACCCACCACGCTTCTCCATGAAAATGGGTGCGCACGGTGGGTTTTTTTGTACCTGATCAGTATTGCTCACAGCAGAGGAGGAGACAGCAAGCATGACCAAGAAAAAAGGTCCGAGACCTTGCCTATGTCGAAGATGGGAACAGCAAACTTGAATAATCTGGAGTAAGAAATGCCTCTACAGAAAGATCAGTCCAATAGAAAAGAAAACCCAGAAACGTCGCGGCCTGCTCTTAACATCCCGCCTGTATCCAAGAAACATCAGGAAATCTTGTGCAAGCAGCGTATCGACAAAAACGGACCGGGCACAATCCTCCGGGATTTCGAAATTCTTCTGGAAACGATCGGGCCTGAAGGGGTCAGGGTTGCCGGCAAGACCCAACAATTCATATCTGAGACCCTGGAGGCTTTGAATGCCAGACTAACGCATCCCATTGCCATTGATTTCAAACGGCCCAGACAGAAATCCTACCCGAACATTCACGGTCTGTATCTCATATTGCGGAGTTCCGGTTTAGGGATTGTCCAGAGTTCAAAAAAATCCCAGCGCCTCGTTTTGAACGAACCAGTGCTCCAGGTCTGGAACAACCTGAATGCCGAGGAGCAGTACTGTACCCTTCTCGAATCCTGGCTGATCCGGGGCAACCCTGGAATAATCGGTGAGAAAAGCTTTCCTGGTGGGCCTTGGATTCTGGACTGTCGCCAATTTCTCAAGAGAATAACGAAACACGGGCTGGATACCATCGAGCAAAACAGTCTCAATACAATCAGATTTACTGTCGGCTTGCACGGGGTGGCCTTGATGCGCTTTTTTGGCCTTCTCTCCCTCGAAGAATTCAAGCCTGAACAGGGAAAAGGCTGGAACGCCCGGATGTATCGAACGGCTTACGGCGAGGCCCTATTCGATGTTCTCTGGAAACTCTTCTGGGCCAATGACGATGTTTTTTTCTTTACGATGGACTCCACGAAATCCAAGGAGACCTGTGGTATTCTGCAGCCTGCACTCAGCCCTTTTTTCCACGGGTGGCACAAGAATCTGCACCTGCCGGATCAAGACTTCAAACCTGGACTGTACACATTCAAAATCTCCCGGGGCAAAGACTGCTGGCGCCGCATCCTGGTCTCTGGACGGGAGAGCCTGGAGACCTTGAGTTTAGCAATTCAGTCCGCCTTTGATTTTGACAATGATCACTTGCATCTCTTTGAATGCAAAGGCCGCTTCGGTCAGCCGCTGCAGATACTTCACCCTGATATGGACGAAGGCGATTTGTTCAGCAATGAGGTGCTGGTGGGCAATTTGAACCTTGAACCGGGCAACAGCCTGCTGTATGTCTTTGACTTCGGGGATGCATGGAAATTCAAACTTGTTGTGGAAGCAATTGACCCGCCGGACAGCAAAGCCTTGACTCCCAGGGTGACGGCAAGGCACGGAACTTCTCCTGAACAGTATGCCTGATTCAAGAAACCGGTATCCCTTACCAAACCCTGATCAACCATTATCTTGCTGCAGGCTTTTCTGCAGCGGATCGTCAACTCCGGGGGCCGTATCGAGCGCGAATACGGCCTGGGCCGCATGCGCACGGATCTCCTGATTCTGAGGCCCCTGTCACAGGCAGTACCGGGACGGCCGGCCTGGACCCGCTGGCAGGGACCGGTCCAGAAGGCCGTCATCATTTTACAAATTCAGGAACCTGCCCAATGGGGCCGTAGTCCTGTTCCATGGCCGCATACACGGGTTTGCCGACCAGGTACGTGTAGATGACGTCCGCTTTTTCTTCAGGGTCCACAGCGGCGAAGTCTTCCGAATAAAGAATCTTTCCGATGGTCCAGGCGTCGGCCAGGGCCGTGCCGATGTTGGTGGTGTAGAAGTTGAAGGGCAGCAGGGTGTAGATGCGCCTCTTTGAAAAGGCCTGGAGTGCGTCGTAGAAATCCGGATTCTTCCGGTAGTCTTCAGCTACAAGACGCAATCCGCCCCTGTCGACGAACATGACCTCTGGATTGAGCTTGAGCAGGGTCTCCTTGTCCATGAAAACATGGCTGCCGAGATCGGTCTGAACCTCCTCGGCCATGTTGTCCGCATTGACCCAGTCAAAGGGGACATAGCTCTGCTCGGTGCTCTCGATGCCGCGGGCGCCCCGGTAGCCGATGCCACCGACATAGACGCTCGGCCTCTCGGCCGGGGAAAGATTGCCGGTTCGGCGCTGCAAGACCTTACGCTGGGATTCGATGAAATCTACGACTTCTCCGGCCCTTTGCTCCCGGTTCAACACGTTTCCCGCGATCTCCAGGGCCTCGTAGATCGCCTCA
>JAIPER010000125.1 GCA_021737115.1 Desulfohalobiaceae bacterium | reverse complement strand
ATGAGCAATACGGCTGGTTGTCTGCGGCAGTGGCCAGAACGCAATGGCGACTGTCCCGAAGCAGTGATTTGATTTCTTCCTGCATGGGCATTCCTTTTACTTGGATTGATTGTTGTGAGTTCGCCTTGGGACATTCCTGATTCCGGCCGCAGAGCAAAGGACTGAAAAAGTATCTGCGCGAGATCCAGGATATCGAAGTACTGTTTTCCGGCAGACTGCAGCAGATCGACAAGACCTTAAGCTTGATCAAAGCCTACCGCAAAGATGAGGAACTGACCCGATCCAGTCTGGGCAGGCCTTGCCCGCCAAAAACGGCTCAGGCCCGTGTATGACCCTCGAGGGAAAATACGATTTCGCCGTCCTCAAGTTCGCGGCTGCCGCCATGAAGTACCAGGCTCAATGCCGGGAGACTGTCAGGCGCGAAAAAGAACAAACCTGAGATCAATTTCTCTGACCGCTCGGGGTTTCGTTCTCAACAGAAGAGACCTCGTCTTCGTCCTCGGCTGTCTCCTGGACACATTCAGGGGGCAGTCGTTTGCTTGCCCTGGCCCCCATCCTGCGAATCCGTTCGGCCCGGGAGATGACATTGCCCCGGCCGGTGGAGAGCTGGTTCATGGCTTTGTCGTAGTGTTCTCTCGCCTTGTCCATGGATTTCCCGATATCCTGAAGGGTCTCGACGAAGCCCGCGATCTTGTCGTACAACTGACCGCTCTGCTTCGCGATCTCCAGGGCGTATCTGGTCTGGTTCTCCTGACGCCAGATCGAGGCAATGGTCCACAGGGTGGCCATCAGGGTCGTGGGGGTCACGATCATGACCTTTTGATCCCAGGCATATTGAATAAGCGCCTTGTCCGTATTCAGGGCGATGGAAAACGCCGCCTCGATGGGCATGAACATGATCACGAAATCCGGCGAATTGAGTCCCCCGCCGGCCTGGTAGTGTTTGGCGCCGAGCCCGTCCACATGCGAACGGATCGAGCGCACCAGATCTTTGGCATGGCCGCTCCGGCGGTCTTGTTCCCCGGCGGCGAAGCGTTCGTAAGCCAAAAGCGAGACCTTGGAATCGATAACCAGGTGTTTGTCCTCCGGGAGTCGGACGATCACGTCCGGCCTGACCCGCCGGTTAGAGTCATCCGTGACCTCCATTCCCGAGCCCTGCCGATAGTAGTCCTCACCCTGTCGAAGGCCCGATTCTTCCAAAATCCTCTCCAGCACGACCTCTCCCCAGTTGCCCTGAGTCTTGGAGTCCCCTTTCAAGGCCCGGGTCAACTTGTCCGCCTCCCGGGACATCTGCAGATTGAGACCTTCCAGTTGCTTCAGTCGTTCAGACAGGCTGGCGGCTCGTTCTCCTGACTGCTGATTGGATTGCTGCACCGTGTGCTGAAATTCCCTGATGCGCTCCTGCAGAGGGTTGAGGATGCCGTCCAGGTTCCGCTTATTCTGCTCCAGAAAACGGCCGCTCTGCTGGTGCAGGATGTCGTTGGCCAGGTTGTGAAAGGCCTCGCTGAAATTTGCTTCCACCGAAGAGCGCAGTTCGGCTTCGCTTTTGAGCTGCTGCCTGGCCTGATCGCGTTCGGTGTGTGCCTTGGCCAGGCTGACGTCTCGTTTCGCGATTTTCCCGGCGGCCACAAGCCCAGCCGCCAGGAGTCCGAACACGAGGCCGGCTGCGGCGCCGACAGCCAGGGAGATGGAATCGAGGGAGAGAAGTTCCATGGCGGTCTCACTTCAGCTGGCTGTCTTTGCTGCCCCGCCGGTTGAAACCCGTGAAGGTCGCCCGGGCCTTATCCACCTCTTCCTGACAGCTCACGCAACAGCGAACCCCCGGAATGGCCCGGCGCCGGGCCTCCGGGATCGCAGCCCCGCATTCCTGGCAATGGGTCAGGCTCTCGCCTTGCGGCAAACGGCTCCTGGCCCGCTGCACCTCGTCTTCAACCGAGGCGTTGATCTGATCCTGCACCGCCCCGTCCCGGGACCATCCTCCGGCCATGGGTCTCTCCTTTTTTAGTGACTTACTTGTGAGTCTCTGTCATGAAAAATAAGAAGATGTCTTGCCTGACAGGCTTTTTCTTGTTCTTAACCGTGAACCGTGAACCGTGAACCTGGAACCTTGGGTTGCGGGCGAAGCCAGCTTTGGTCTATCTGGACATTCCAGGCATGCTTTGTTCCTAGCTGGAAAAAAAGAGATACCTGTTCCGGGCATGGATGGTCAAGGTGCCGGGAAAGAGCCTGCCGGCAAGGGCTTTCCGAATGGCGCCAAGGCCGATATCGTCAGGGGCGTCTTGTTATACTTACGCTCGTCATAAATTGAGGTTCTTACTTATTCGAAAATCCTGGTAGTCGATGCTCTAATTTCAGAGCTCTTTCCCGTACTCCAAGGTTTGGATATATTTTTTGGACAAATATCAGGTTATGATAAATTCGAAGCACGAAATTCGAATTTCGATATTATGTCCAATTTTGAAGTCATTTAAAATACTTCAATTATTTTAAATAGTCATGTTTAAGTGTCAAGACGATGGTACGAAGTCTGAAATTGGACCAGTATAGAGCTTGACACCTTGCGCCTAGTGGTTTCATATCCTTTCACAGGAGACGGATTATGCCAGCGAACAAGGTTATCCCCATCGATACCAATGATCAGATCAAATACAGACTCATCTCGGCGGTCGGTCCCATTCTGGCCCGGGTGGGCTTTAACCGCATAAATGAGGACCTGGTGGCCCGGGAATCAGGTTTGAAAAGGATCAACATCTTCCGCTTCTTTGGCGGATTGCCCGGGTTAGTCTCGGCTTTCGGAGATTCCGGACACTTCTGGCCCTCAACCCGGGAACTTCTCCAGGAAACGGATCAAGGATTCACTGACATTTTTCCGGAACAACAGATGGCCTCTTTTTTCAAGAGCTTGCTCATCTGTCTCAGGCGCAGGCCGCATACCCTTGATATCCTGGCCTGGGAAACCCTGGAACGTAACGAACTCTCCAAGCGCTTGGAAGACATACGAGTGCGTACTTCACTGGAGTATTTCGAGAATCTGCACGGAGAGATACCCGAGGAAATAGACCTCTCGGCCGTGGTGGCCCTGCTGGCCGGAGCTGTCTTCTTTTTGAGCGTGCAATCCAGGAACACAAGGACTTTCGGCGGCATCGACCTTCAGTCCGAAGCCGGCTGGCGCAGGATAGAACAGGCCATCGAACTTCTCATGCGCGGGTCCCTGTCCGACAGATAGCCAAGCATAAAGGCAGTGAGGTTTTCTAAGGATACACATTTCCCGTCAAACAGATTCATTGACAGGGTTCTTCACCATCCTATATTTTAGCGGCAACTTGCCGCCTTGATCAGCCAGGCCCAGGTCCACGAGCAACTCTTGGGCCCGGGCAGGCAAAAAATTTGACAATCTCACTTAGGAGAGAAACATCCATGAGCCAGTTCGAACCAGACAAGATCATCTACTCCATGATGGGGGTCAGCAAGAGCTATAACCATCAACCAGTGTTGAAGGACATCTCTCTTTCCTACTTTTACGGGGCCAAGATCGGAGTCATTGGTCTCAACGCTTCGGGCAAGAGTTCCCTGTTGCGGATTATTGCCGGTCTGGATCAGGATTTTGAGGGAGAGACCCATCTGGCCCCAGGATACTCCATCGGTTTTCTGGAACAGGAGCCCCATCTGGACGAGTCCAAGACCGTGCGGGAGGTGGTGGCTGAGGGGGCCAAAGCCACGTTTGATCTCCTGGATGAATTCGAGTCCATCAACGCCGGATTTGCCGAACCCATGGACGACGATGCCATGCAGAAGCTCCTGGACAAGCAGGCAGAGGTCCAGTCCAGACTGGAGGCGGCCAATGCCTGGGATATCGACAGCCGCTTGGAGATGGCCATGGACGCTCTGCGCTGCCCCCCGGGGGAGACCCCGGTCGAGATCATCTCCGGCGGAGAGAAGCGACGGGTGGCCCTCTGCCGGTTGCTCATACAAGAGCCGGATATTCTCCTTCTGGATGAGCCCACCAACCACCTGGATGCCGAAACCGTGGCCTGGCTGGAGCATCATCTGCAAACCTATCAGGGCACGGTCATTGCCGTGACCCACGACCGCTACTTTTTAAACAATGTGGCTGGCTGGATCCTGGAACTGGACCGGGGCCGGGGCGTTCCCTGGAAAGGCAATTATTCCTCCTGGTTGAACCAGAAAAAGGCCCGCCTGGATAAAGAGAAAAAAGTGGACAAGCACTGGCGGGTGACCCTGGAGCGGGAGTTGGAATGGATCCGGATGAGCCCGGGGGACAGGCTGGCAGGCAGCAGGCAGCGCCTGCAGAACTATGGACAACTGGTGTCAAATCCCTCCGACTCCCGCCTGGACGAACTGCAGATCGCCATACCCCCTGGACCGCGCCTGGGGGATGTGGTGGTGGAAGCGGACCAGGTCAGCAAGGCCTATGACCAGACGCTGCTCATGGACAGAGTCTCTTTTCTGGTCCCCCCCGGAGCCATTGTGGGCATCATCGGTCCGAACGGGGCGGGCAAGACCACCCTCTTCCGTATGCTCACCGGGGAAGAATCTCCGGATAACGGAACCCTGCGTCTGGGACCAAGCGTCCAGGTGGCCTATGTGGAGCAGAGCCGCAAAAAACTGAATCCGGAGCAAACCGTCTGGGAGGCGGTCAGCGGAGGACGAGACACCATTCGCCTGGGCAGCCGGGACATCAACTCCCGGGCCTATGTCGCCCGCTTTAACATCACCGGTGCAGAACAGCAGAAAAAGGTCGGGGAACTCTCCGGGGGGCTTCGAAATCGGGTGCATCTGGCCATGATGATCAAGGAAGGGGCCAACCTCCTGCTTCTGGACGAACCCACCAATGATCTGGATGTGAACACCATGCGCGCCCTGGAAGACGGTCTGCTCAACTTTGCCGGCAGCGCTATGGTCATCAGCCACGACCGCTGGTTTTTAGACCGGGTGGCCACCCACATCCTGGCCTTTGAAGGCAGCAGCAGCGTCCTCTGGTTCGACGGCAACTTCAGCCAGTACGAAAAGGACAAGCAAAAGCGTTTGGGCGAGGAGGCTGTTCGTCCGCACCGCATCAAGTACCGCAAGCTGACCCGCTGACTCGTTTTCTTACCCATTTCGCGCCGGGCACGAAATGGGTAGGGGATGTCTCTCGATATCCGCCAGCAGGACGATGTCCCGCTGTTCTCGAAGCTCATCGCCCAGGATCTGTTCGATGATAACCCTGGTCTCAGGTGTGTAGCCAACGATCAGGATATGATTTTTTCCTCGGTACTCAATCTCTCCATGCATCTTCTTATCCTTTCTTTCAACAAAGAGGCTCGCTAAATAGGTCAGAAACGCGGCGGCGAGGCCGATGCCCAGAAACATGGGCAAGACCACCGCGACTATTTTTCCCGCTGCGGAAACCGGTGATACATCCCCGTAGCCGACGGTCGTGCTGGTGACGATTGACCACCACACCGCTTCCCAAAAGCTTTTCAAGGCTGCACCCGGCGGTTCAACCAGGCTGACCATGAAAGAGGACAGCAGGATAAGCAGAAAATAGGCCAGAACCAATTGTATCGAGGTGTATCCGGCCTTTTGTCTGAATTTTAATAAGAGCTGAATGACATGGATCACTAAGGATTCCCTCATGAATTATCGATCTTCACTGTCAGATTTGCCAGTGGCAAAGCTGACAATCTGTCAGCCAAAGATGCCTGGAAAAAGTGGTCTGCAACCGCATCCCGGATGGCGCCGGCGCCGATCTCGTCCCTGGAGTCCAATTCGCTCAAAAGGTTCTGCTTCACTCCCGCAGGATACAGCCTTCCAGGGCCTGTCTGGCCAGTCCTGCCCCGGCTTGTTCAATCGATTATTTTGACCCAGGATGGCAATTTCGAAAGCACTTATCAGACAAAATATTCCGGTTCCCGCCTCTTATCACCAAACTCGACCTCCAGTTCATGTTTGTGCCTCAAATAATTCTCATCATCAAAATATTTCGCTCCAACAGGACATCTTTTGATGCAGGCGCAGCATTTAATGCAAATGCCTATTATTTTGGAAACATCTTCTGAATCAATCGATCCCATGGGACAAACCTCAGCGCAAAGCTTGCAGTCGATGCAATCGCAGTTTGTTTTTGGGGTAACTTTAAGGATACTTACGGGATTACCGTTTTGATCCTTCGGTCGATAATATTCTCTGTAAGGTTTATTCCCTTTGACGACAACAGCATGATTTTTGTCCGGTGTCTTTGTTTTATCATATATCTTAGAAGCAAATTCAGCCGCCGCGGTCATATCATGTTCGTCGGGCCTGCCGGCCCCGAGCGTCGTTGAAAAGGAATGCTCTCCTATGAATGCGCCACCAGCCGAAACCTTAAACCCGTTCGACTCCAGAATATCCTTGAACTCTATTAACGCATCATCATAATCACGGTTTCCGTAGAGAACTACGGCAACTGCCGATGCCTCGTTACCTGAAATTGTATTTAAGAATTTCAACAATACGTTCGGTACGCGTCCAGCATAAACCGGAATGCCTGCAATAACAAGGCTATCCTTGTCAAAGGAATAAGTTTTTTGCCGGGCTTCCGGCAGAGTGAAGTCGATATTATTGATCGAAATTTTCCCGCCGTAATTTTCCGCGATTTGCTCCGCAATACCAGTTACAATTTTCTCGGTTGTGCCTGTTGCGCTGAAATACAGAGTCGTGATTTTTTTTATCATTCAGGAAAACAACCTGACCGTTTGCTCTTCCCTGAACCGCTCCTGCAGGCCCCGCAGCCTCTTCTCCATTCCCGAGGTGTCCAGGCTCATGGCCCCTTCCGGGCAGAGACTGGCGCAGGTGTTGCACACGAAGCAATTTTCATCTCTGACCGGAAACGGATCCAGGCTGATGGCCCCGGCCGGACAGTTGTCCCGGCAGATGCCGCACTGGGTGCAGAGATCCTGATCAAAACGATAGCCGGGGTGGTTCTGCTTGGCCTTCTCAATATCGAGCTCTCGGGCAAACTCCTTGACGGTCTCCGGCTGATAATCCAGGACTTCAGAGGAGATCCCGGACGGTGCGCCGTTGGACAACCCGCTCAGGACCCTGCGGACCAGGCCCGCAAGCTCCGTTTTGTCCGTTGCATCAGGGCGGCCGGCACCCAGCGGCTGTTCAGACTGCCACAAGCTGGAGTGCCTTGCCGGGACCGCGGCCGCTCCGGCCAGTTGGAAGCCGTTTGCTTCCAGGGCCCGGCCCATTTCCCAGAGGGCAGTGCCGCTGGTGACCGAGCCCCAGGTCACGAAGGGTACGGCCAAGGCCCGGCCGGTCGGATCAGGCAGCCAGCCGAGAAAGGCTTCCACCGGCGGGACCGGATGCAGGGCGTAGACTGGTGAACCAAGCCAGAGGACGAGGTTCACCCCCGGAGCGATAAGCTCCCGGGCTCGTCCTTCCCAGCCCGGATTTCCCAAATTGAGGGTACTGACTGCAGCCTTGTGTCCAGTCAGCTCCTGTTCGATCACTTCGGCCAGCTCGGCTGTGCTGCCGGCTGGCGAGCAGTAGGCAACGATGTGTTGTGGTGCATTCATTTCGCATTTTCCTTTTAGAGCGGCTTTTTACTTCTGCACATGCAAAAAAGAATTGTGCCCACGGAACACACGGAAGGACACGGAAAAGGGAGAAGATGACTACTTTTGTCCGTCAGGAAAAAGAACCTGCCGGACAAAAACTATCCCCGCTGTCGCGGTGGGGCTGCTTCCATTTATTCAGTGTGTTCCGTGTGTTCCGTGGGCTATACATCTGCTTTCTGTCATTTCAAAGTATCGACGGAAGACTACCCTTATTCCGACAACGCAAGATATGGCCATACCGCAAAGATGGTTTTTTGACAAGGCTCGCAATTTGGGATTAAGATCGTGCGCTCAGGGATCGAGCCCCGGGACTTGGCCGTGGCTGTCATGAAGGCCTTGCGGGCAAGTAACAAACGCCTCTCTCGTGACAGGCGTCGCCTCTATTCAGATCCAGGCTTATTACGACTGGGAGGATACCACCGATGCAAAGGCTGTCCACGGACATCGTCGTGGTCGGGTCCGGGATAGCCGGACTCTATGCGGCGATCCTCTGCAGGCAGGCCGGCCTGAGGGTCGCGGTCTGCTCGAAATCCAAACCCGGCCGGGGGAGCTGCTCCGCTCTCAGCCAGGGCCATTTCAGAAGCAGCGTCAAAGGGTTCAGCAGGAAGGAGCACAGGCGGCTGACCCTGGAGGCCGGACAGGGCTTGAACCGCGAGGAAATGGTGGACATCCTGGTGAACAACGCCCGCAAGGACGTCCTGGGCCTGAAGAACTTTGGCGTGCAACTCGGTCAACGTTCCAGGGGGCTGGAGTCCATGCCCGAACGATTCGGCCTGGAAGGACTGAGCATCACCAAACCCTTGGCCGCCTTTGCCGCATCCATTGGCGTGGAGTGCGTCTCGCCCTTTTTCGCCTGGCGGATAGTGGAGACCAGGGGAAGGGCCGCCGGCATCTGCGGATTTTACCGGGATGAGACCGAGCCGACCCTGGTTCAGGGCGGCGCGGTCATCCTGGCCTCCGGAGGCGCCGGAGCCGTGTATGAGTTCACGGACAATCCTCAGGGTTTGACCGGAGACGGCTATGCCATGGCCTACCATGCCGGTCTGTCCCTCATGGATAT
>JAIPER010000124.1 GCA_021737115.1 Desulfohalobiaceae bacterium | reverse complement strand
GGACATAAACAAGGAGATGAATTCAACTTAAGTGCTCATGATTCTGATAATTTATGCGGTTTGTTCTATCATGATATATTCCCTTACATTTTGATGCTGCAATCAGGCGGATCTTTTCCTGCAGAATGGGGTGATCAGGACAAGTTGGAGCTTGATTGCATGGATAAAACAAATTGCGCCACAATAGAGCTTAAAAGAATAAAAGAGTAGAAACAGCAATGTTTCTATTGTCATATTTAGCTGTAAAGATCAAGAAAGATTCATTTGTTTCAATTTCTTAAAGGATTATTAAATGACGAAGAGATTTGCTTGTGCTGTAGGAGGTGGGCAGTGCAAATGGGGTGTTCGGGAAGCCAGCTACCTGGATATGGCCCAGGAAGCGGCTAAGGCCTGCCTGACAGATATTCCGGGCCTCAAGCATACGGATATCGATGGTCTGCTTTTTTCTTCGACCTTTGTCGGGCGACGATCAACTCAGGTCAACACAGCTCCGGTGATTGCCGAAAGGATAGGGGTGAAGCCGACCTCCATCTGTGCCAGGGTAGATGTTTTATGTGCCGGTGGAAGTACGGGCATTCTGTTGGCCAAAGGGCTGGTTGAGAGCAATATGGCGGATATCGTCATGGTCCTTGGGGGTGAAAAGCTCTATACCCCGGAAAGATGGCAGGTTCAGTATGATGAAATGGCTGCAGTGGATCATGACTGGGACGGCCCGCAAGGGGTCGGCCCTCCGCCGCTTTGGTTCTCTCTTCAAGCCAGGGAGCATATGCAGCACTATGGCACTACCCGGGAACAAATGGCTGCCGTGTCCGTAGCCAATTACAAATATGGAATCAACAATCCGAAGGGCCATTTTCAAAAGGACTTGCTACTGGAAGATGTGCTGGAGGCCACGGAAGTAGCCTCTCCATTAGGACTTTTTGATTGTTGTCCATTATCCGAGGGCGCAGCTGCCGTTATCGTTGCTTCTGAAGAGAGGGCGAGAGAAATGAGTGATTTACCGCTTGTTTATCTTCGCGGCGGGGCTCAGGTTTCCATGCACAGCGTAACCGCCAACTGGCCGGGAAAACATCTGGGAGACTGGCCGCATTTGCGGCATGCCGGGGAAAAGGCTTTTCAAAAGTCGAAGTTAACGCCCGAGGAAATCAATGTAGCCCAAGTCCATGATTGTTTCAGCATTTCACAAATCATAGAGCTTGAAGAACTGGGATTCTGTCCAAAGGGAGAAGGCGGTCCTTTTATGCAAGATGGGCAAACACATGTTACCGGCAAAATCCCGGTCAACACTGATGGTGGACTTCTTTCTGCAGGCCACCCCTTTGGCGGCACCGGAATCAGGCAGGGAGTCGAGATTGTGAAGCAGCTTCAAGGCAGAGCCACGAATCAGGTCAAGGACGCAGCTTTCGGCCTCACTCACAACCTCAGCGGTGCGAATGTCGAGCACACCATAGTTGTCTACGGAAATGAACCTGTAAGATAGGAGAAGAGCTCACATGAAAGGAATACCGTATGTGCAGGACAGATATTCTCCGACGCTGGATATATTTCCCATCCAATGCTCGGAGTTCAACAGGATATATCAGTTCTATGAAAACTTGAAAGAGAACAGATTGACCACCACGAAATGCCTTTCCTGTCGACATGTAGCCTATCCGCCTCGGGTGCTGTGCCCACAATGCTATTCCGAGGAATTGGAATGGATAGACCTCCCCGACAGGGGAAAGGTTCTGTGCGTGGTTGAGAAGTGGAAAGGCTTGCCGATCTGTTTTGAAGCTCCCTTGATAACAGCTTGGATAGAACTTCCTGATCCCAGTCCAGTGAAGAGACTATTGACTCGAATCATCAATTGCGGCGCAGGACAGTTGAAGGAAGGAAGCGAGGTCAGACTGACGGTGTTTGATGTGGACGCACACCCGATAGACAAGGGGAAAGAGAAATTCATGAAAGAGCGGGTGTTTTTCGCCTTTGAACCTGTTCAGTAATCCCATGATAGTAAAAACTCATTGACATGGGATAGCCCAGGCATTAAGGTGGCTAACAAATGTTAGATTAAGCTAACGAACGGTAGGTTTATGGCAGATTTACAAGCCCAGGAGGGCATTTTCCATGAATATTGCCAGTAACATGGAAGCCGCAGCGCTTCAGTTCCCCGATCAGATGGCCCTGCGCGACGAAGCGCGTATAATGAGCTACCAAGAACTCAATACAGAAGCCAATCGTATTGCCTCGGCTCTGAGAGATCTCGGGCTGCGCCCCGGCGATCATGTCGCCGTCCTGGCCCCGAACTCCTGCACCTGGGTGGCCTTCTATTTCGGTGTCCTCAAAAGCGGCGCAGTGCCCGTGACCCTGCCCCATTCAATGACCAAGGCCGAACTCGATCCGATACTGGATGACTGCAGACCTAACATAGTCTTTACGAATGCTCCCGAACGGTATGCTCTTGACGACAAAGATTACATTCGGCATTTGATCGCGGACCAGGGCGATACCGGGTTGGCAGACCTTGTTTCAAGCGGTAGTGACCGCTTCGACACGATCGAGCGCGCGTCGGATGATACAGGAGCTATCCTGTACACCGGCGGGACAACCGGTGTGCCCAAAGGGGTCATGCTGACCCATGCCAACCTTACGGCCTCGGCTCGCACCGTATCGCGGTATGAACGTTCCACCCATGAAGACCGGGCCCTATGTTTCCTGCCGCTGAATCACGTCTTTGGCCAAATCCACATCATGCACTCCACGATCCTGACGGGGGGCGGTCTCGTACTTTTGTCCTCCTTTGACATGCCCTCGTTTCTAGCGGCCATCGACCGGTTTGCGGTCAGCAAACTCTATGCCGTGCCCACCGTCTTCACCCGTTTGCTGTCTCTAAACGACCTGCCGGACAGGCTGCGGCCGGTCCGGTACTGCTTTTCCGCAGCCGCCAGCATGGCCAAAGAACTGGTCAATGCATGGAAAGAGCGCACCGGCCTGGATATCTACGAGGCCTACGGCATGACGGAAAGCGCCTCCATGGTCACCTTCAATCATTACGACAGGCACGTGGTGGGCTCGGTGGGCACCCCGGTCCAGGGCGTGGAGGTCCAAATCAGGGATCAGGCCGGGAATGTGCTCGGAACCAATCAGAAAGGGGAGATCTGCATCTCCGGCCCCAATATCATGAAGGGCTACCTCAACCGCCCCCAGGACACGGCCAGGGCCTTCTGGGGAAAGTGGTTCCGCTCCGGGGACGTCGGTTTAATGGATGAAGACTCCTACCTCTTTATTGTCGACCGGATCAAGGAACTCATCATCAGCGGCGGGGAAAACGTCTCCCCCAGAGAAGTCGAGGAAGCGCTGTATGGACGCCGTGAAATAGAGGAGTGCGCGGTTATCGGTCTGCCTGACCAGGAATACGGGGAACGGGTCGTGGCCTATATCGTCACCAGGCAACAGCAGCTAATCGACCCGGCTGAGCTCAAGGCCTACCTGAAAACCCGCCTCTCGCCCTTCAAGGTGCCCAAAGCCTTCATCCCCGTATCGGATCTTCCCAAGAGCAGTGCCGGCAAACTGCTCAAACGAACCCTCAAGGAACAGGTGCTGCAAGGCACGATCAAGGAGGTGATGCCCCAGGAATGAAACTTGGCTGCACGATGTCCACTCTAACCAAAGGAGAACAACATGTCGTCTGTTATCTCGAGAATCGGAATGCTGCTTATTGGTCTGTCCCTGGCTATTGCCTGGAGTCCCCTGCCGGTCGCCGCCAAGACCTATCAATTCACCTACAGCAACTTCTTTCCGCCCAGTCATGTCCAGAGTCAGTTGGCTGACGAGTGGTGCCGGGAAGTGGAGAAAAGGACCCAGGGCAGGGTCAAAATCGCATACTATCCAGGCGGAACCCTGACCAGTGCCGCTCAAAGCTACGACGGCGTGGTCACGCAGCGCTCCGACATCGCCTTGTCCTCTATGGGGTACAGCCGGGGAAGATTTCCGCTGATGGCCTCCATCATGCTTCCATCCGGCATTCCGAACGGCCCTTTTGCCACGGCCGTGTACAATGAAATTAACGACAAGTTTTCCCCGGAAGAGCTTTCAGACACCCAGATCCTCTACCTCTTTGCCCATGGCCCGGGCTTGCTGCACACCAGGACCAAGCTCATTGACAATCTGGATGACCTCAAAGGACTGAAGATCAGAGGCGCCGGAGCCGTGGCCGACATTATCAAAGCCTTGGGGGCCTCGCCGGTGACCATGCCCATGCCTGAACTCTATCAGGCCCTGCAGAAGGGGGTCGCCGAAGGCGCCTTCTATCCGGAAGAAGTGAGCAAGGGCTGGAAGATGGCCGAGGTGGTGGACTATACGATTGCCAACTATCAGATCGGCTACAGTTACGGCTTTTGCGTGGCCATGAACAAGGAGAAATGGCAACAGCTCCCGGCCGACCTCCAGGAGATCATCAGGGAGATCAGCCTGGAATGGACCATCAAGCACGGCAAGGCCTGGGACTCGAGCGATTATGAGGGTATACGCTACTCGCTTCAGAAAGGCAATACCATGATCGGTATCCCCACGGAGGAGGCCAAGCGTTGGAAAGAAGCGGTCCGGCCGGTTTATAAACGCTACATTGAAAAATGCGAAGACCTGGGACTCCCTGGTCAGGAGGTCTTCGACTACCTCATGCAGAGCATAAAACAATACAAGAACGGAAAGTTCGAAAGCAAATACCTCGATGAGTAACCCGCAACAGAAAGGAGGCCTCGGTCGGAACCGGGGCCTTTTCAACTCATGGTGAAGCCGGCTATCAGCATTCTGTATAGAAACGAGCAGGATCCGCATTGTCGCCGTGCCGGGCGGCTCTTGGGCCACACCCGAAGAGGCCTGGTCAATTCCGGGTCTCGAAGGGCTGAAGCAAGCGGCCCATTAAATGGCCCAGGAGCATGGGCGTAGGTGTAATGCGGCAACACCGTTTGTATCAACGCTGAACAAAGGAGTTTACGTCATGTCATCGGAGACCGAAATCGTTCGCACCACCACTTGGTCTGCCGGACCGGGATGCCACGGTGGATGCGGGATACTGGCCCATGTCCGGGATAACAAGCTGGTGAAAATTGAGGGCAACCCCGATCACCCCTGGAACCGGGGGCGCCTTTGCGCCCGCGTGCTGGCCATGACCCAGTACACACACCACCCGGACCGGCTACGCCATCCCCTGAAGCGGGTCGGCGCCAGGGGCGAGGGCAAATGGGAGCCCATCTCCTGGGAAGAGGCCTTCGATCTGATCGAAATGCGGATGAAGGCCATTCGCGACGAGTACGGACCAGAAAGCATGCTCTTTAACTCCGGCACCGGGCGGGACATCTACCCGTGGATCTGCATGCTGGCTTACGCCTACGGGAGCCCCAACGTCATGTTCGGCTTGAGCGGCAGCGCCTGCTACGGTCCGCGCCTGGCGGCGGTGAACACCGTTCAGGGCGATTTCGCGGTCTTCGACGCTGCCCAGTGGTTTCCGGACCGCTACGACGATCCAAGATGGCGCCGGCCCGAGTGCATGATCATCTGGGGGTACAACATCCACGCCACCTGCCCTGATAACCTCTTCGGCCACTGGATCATCGACCTCATGAAAAAGGGGACGAAGATCATCACCGTCGATCCCCGGCTGTCGTGGTTTGCCTCCCGGTCCAAATACCACCTGGCCCTGCGTCCCGGTACCGACGCGGCCCTGGCCATGGGCTTTCTCAACGTCATCATCCAGGAAAAACTCTACGATCGCAAGTTTGCAGAGACCTGGACCAACGCCCGACACCTGATCCGCACCGACACGGGCTGTCTCCTGACCGAAGCCGAGCTGGTCGACGGCGGCGACAGCGCCAACTACGTGGTCTGGGATGCGGCCTCCGGCCGGCCGGTCGTCTGGGACAGCGCGGCAGCGGACTACCGGGGAGAAGCGCCTGAGTCGCCGATGTTTTCCGGGACCTGTGACCTCGAGCTGGTTCAGGGGGAAAAGGTGACCTGCCGGACGGTCTGGGACACCTTCTGTGCCGAGGTCGAACAATATCCGCCGGAGCGGGTGGAGGAAATCAGCGGCGTTTCGGCCGAAGTCGTAGCGGAAGCGGCGCGGTATTACGCCAAAAGCGGGCCGGCGGCCATTCACTGGGGCGTGGCCGTGGACATGACGCCGGCGCTGACCCCTCTGGTGCAGGCCCTTTCCTGCCTCTGGGCTCTGACCGGTAATCTGGACGTTCCCGGCGGCAACGTCATTGCCCGGTTGGCCTTCGACGTGGCCCCCTACGCCCTGCCGGGGAGCGATGGGGCGATCCGCCTGAAGAGCGGGGAACAGGACAAACCTCGCATCGGCAGGGATCGCTACCTGCCGCTGGACAAATTTTACTGGCGCTGCAGCACGGATCTGAGTCTTGACCAGATCTTCAGCGAAGACCCCTATCCAATCAAGGGGATGTGGATCCAGACGGCCGGCATCATGCAGGGCTTGGGCATGGATCCCAAAAAATGGCGCTCCGCGCTGGAAAAGCTCGATTTCGTGGTTGCGGTGGACCTCTTCCACACGCCCACAACCCAGTATGCCGATGTGGTGCTGCCGGCCACTACCTTTTTGGAGAAAGACAGCTTCCGGAGCTGGTGGGTCCCGCTGCAGACCATCAACAAGGCCATGAACGTGGAGGAGTGCCTCCCGGACATGGAGATCAACTTCGAGCTGGCCCGGCGCTTTGATCCGGACTTTCGTTTCGAGACGCTTCACGACCTGTACGACGACATCCTCAAGCCGTCGGGCCTGACCTTCTCGGAGCTTCAGCAAAAGGACTGGGCTTATCCGCCGGAGGGCAGTTCCAGCTGCCCCTACCTTCGGCACGAAAAGGGGCTGCTGCGACCGGACAAAAAGCCGGGGTTCCGGACGCCGACCGGCCGCTTCGAGCTGTACTCCACCCTGCGCGAGCAGTGGGGGCTGGAGCCGGTCCCGCATCACGAAGAGCCGCCCTTCACCCCGGTCAGCCGGCCGGATCTGGCCAAGGACTATCCCCTGATTCTGTCCACAGGACGACGCTCACCGGCGTTTTTCCACTCGGAGCACCGCAACATCCCCTGGCTGCGGGATATCGATCCGGATCCGGTGGTCGAAATTCACCCGAACACCGCGGCCGAGCACGGCATCGGCAACGGCGAGTGGATGTGGGTGGAAAACTGGATGGGACGGGCGCGGTTCAAGGCCAAGCTCACACCGGTGGTGCCCCAGTGGATGATCATGGCTGCCCACGGGTGGTGGCAGCCGGAAAAGGAAGCGGCCGAGCCGTCTCTTTTCGGCATGTGGAAGTCGAATATCAACCAGCTGCTTCCCATGGGCCACCAGGGGAAAGACGGGGTGGGGTCTCCCATCAAGCACTCCATGTGCAGAATATACAAAGCCGGGCCGGAGGAGGTATGATCATGGCCGAGAAACAACGCTACGGACTTCTGATCGACTACGAGTACTGCACGGGCTGCTTTACCTGCCAGGTGGCCTGCCAGCAGGAATACGGCTGGCCGGCGGGCATGGGTGGTATCCGGGTGAACGAGATCGTCCAGAACCTGCCGAAGGGCAAGGCCTACCTGACCTATTTTCCGTTTCCCACCGAGCTTTGCATCCTGTGCAAACCCAGGGTCAAGAAGGGGCTCGAACCGGCCTGCGTGAAACACTGCATGGCCGAGTGCATGACGTACGGCCCCATCGAAAAGCTGGCCGAAAAGATGGCCGAAAAGCCCCGAATGGTTCTCTGGGCGCCCAAATAGCAACATACAGGAAAAAATAATGAGGACAGCCGACAATGAACAAGGATGAGCTAGCGGTGGTGCCAGTCCGACCAGCCCTGCAACTTCTCTACACGTCACGGATTGAAATCGCCGCCCCGATTCAGGTCGGGACTTCACCTTATGGAGTTCGGCGCATCATCCCCATAACCGGAGGATCATTTTCGGGATCCAGACTGTCTGGCCGCGTTCTGCCAGGCGGCGCCGACTGGCAGGTGATCCGCAACGACGGCGTTGCCGAAGTCGAGGCCCGATATACCCTGGAAACCGAAGACGGCGCCTTTATTTCGATCACCAACTGGGGTTACCGTCATGGACCGCCGGAGGTGATATCCAGGCTGAGTTCAGGGGAGAGGGTCCACCCCGAGGAGTATTATTTTCGGACTGTTCCGAAGTTCGAGACAGGATCTCCGGAATATGCCTGGATCAACGGACTGATCGCGGTTGCGGCGGGGGAGCGGCAAAATGATGAGGTGATCATCACCGTCTATGAAGTGACCTGATTCTCTGGAGTGGCGGGAAAAACTTCCCCTGTTTCGCACAGAAAGGGATAGTCCGGCAGTGGCTCTGAGATTGAGCCGACCCAAGACCAGGATTATCTAGACCAGACGTAAAGCTGTAAACCCGAAATTGCGTCGCTTGCCAACCACTTTTTTTTCTTTTACATAAACCACATGCGAGGCTATAAAATCAAAGAAAAAGAGCGGCGCAGAAACCGGGTGTATACCGTTGCTGCCAAAACCCTGTTTCAGAAAGGGTATGCTCGAACGTCGATCCGGGATATCGCCAAGGCAACGGACATGACCAACGCTGGGCTCTACTACTATTTCAAGAGTAAGGAAGAGCTACTGTTCCAGATACTCAACAGCCATATGGACGATATGATAAATGGCATTGAGCAGATTCCCATGGACAACAACCCTCCCCAGGAGCTGATCCAAGCTTACATTCAATACCAGATCAACACCTTCTGCCGGGATAGATATCGAACCACTCTGATTTTACACGACGATTGCTGTCTGACCGGGAAATGCTATGAACTGATGAAGGAAAAACAGCGCCAGTACCT
>JAIPER010000123.1 GCA_021737115.1 Desulfohalobiaceae bacterium | reverse complement strand
TTTTGGCGGAACCGATGACCAAAGAGCCCAGCACAACGGCAAAGGCCAGGGTGGAGCTGGCCTTGAACACGCTTTCCCGGGCCTTGCCCAGGCTTTGCTCTTCCAGGCGCAGACTGAGCCTGCCCGAAGAGAGAGTATCCACGACCTTGTAGTAGTCACCAGGAAAGTTCTGGACAAGTTCCGTAAAGTCTCCGGCTAAAGTGCTTGCGCTGGCCTGCAAGCGGCTCATATCATAACGGTCTTTGACCAATTTCTCGGCAAAAGGAGTCAGCTGGGGGGTAAAATCGAACTTGGGATCCAGGGCAGAGGCGACGCCTTCAATGGTCAGCAGAGATTTGACCAGCAAGAAGAGGTCCGGTGGCATTCGCAGCCCTTTGGCCACGAGGATCTCGACAAGTTCTCCCAAAAGGGCAGTAAAAGAAAACTCCCCGGCCTGAGCGCTTTGAAAGCGCTCTATAAGTTCCGCAATCTTACGTTCTATGCTTTGGGCAGCTGCAAAATCCCGGCTTCCTGCAAGTCTGACGACCACTCTGGCGGCCTTTTGCTCATTCCGGGCCATAATGCTGGTCAAGAGATCGCTGACCACTTCCAAATCCCTTTGTATCAGGCTGCCGGTCAGGCCGAAGTCTATATAGCACAGCCGACCGTCGTCCATAAGTATGATATTGCCGGGATGGGGATCGGCGTGAAAAAAACCATAGCTGAATATTTGCTGCAGGGTCAGCTTGGCGCCCTGGTGAGCGATCCGCGTTCTTTCCTCAGGGCTCAGGGAGGCATCATCCAGCAGTTCCGACAGAGGACGGCCTGGAATGAGCTCCATGGAGAGCACCTTCTGCGTAGAAAGCTCTTGATAAATCAGGGGCACCTTGATGTCGTCTTGCCCGGCGAATTGGGCGCCGAAACGTTGGATAGCAGCCGCTTCCCGCCTGAAATCCAATTCCTGGAACATGCCCTTTTCAAACTCGTCAACAATTCCCCGGGGCCCCCATCTTTGCGCTTGGGGAAAGTAGCGTTCCAGAAGTTCGGCCAGTTCCTGGAGAATATCGATATCAACCTCTACAAGTTCATGGAGCCCGGGACGTTGCACCTTCATGGCTGCAATTTCCCCGTCAGGCAGCACAGCCCGGTGTATCTGGGCAATGGAAGCCGCAGCCAGAGGAGTCTCATCGAATTCCAGAAAAAGTTCCCGGATTGGCCTGCCCAGTTCTTCTTCAACGATTAGCACAGCCTCACTGGAAGGAAAGGGTGAAACGCTTTTCTGCAGTTTTTCCAGCTCCTTCTGGAGTTCTTTGGGAATCAGGTCCGGGCGATTGCTCAGGATCTGTCCCAGCTTTATGAATGTCGGACCCAGTTCCTCGGCAACCATGCGGATTCGCTCCCACGTGCCGGCCTTGCCCACAAATCGTACTTGACGCGGCGATGCTTTTCCGAAAATTCTGCCCGCGAAGCGCAGGATTTTGCCGATGCCGGTCTGGTAGGCGATTTCATCAAACCCATAAGCTGCCAGAGTCGATAAGATCTTGCGATAGCGCTTCAATCTGAGACGGCCTTTCCGGGTCAAAAGGCCCAGAATTCTCATCCGCATTGAATAACTCCTTATACATTTATCTCGGCACGGAAAGGTTGTTGAAGGCCCATCGTTCCGGTTCAGCTTTGCCTCCGGCAAATCTGAAATAATTTTTTGCCCCCAAAGCGGGCAGGTAGTCTTCCGTCGATACTTTGAAAATGACAGAAAGCAGATTATTGCCCACGGATCACACGGATTGACACGGATAGGTTTTCTTTTTGCCAGCCAGCAATAAGAGGCTGGTAGGCAAATGCCGTCGCCATGCGTCATGGCAACCTATTCTTCTGGAGGTATCGCCCTTGGCGGGGCGAAACTGGAAGCGAAGCCTGTCGGGGCGATGAACCCTTTTGCTGCTGGGTCTTATTCCAGCAGCAAAAAAGTTTTTATTATCCGTGTTAATCCGTGTGATCCGTGGGCACAATTCTTTTTTTGCATGTGCTTGATTCGTAGCAAATGATAAGCAAAGTATAAGCGGAAGAGCACCTATATTCTCATCATACCGGATATTCTCGAAGCATCTCATGGATGCCTTTGTGCATTTCGTACCAGAACTCGTAGGCGGCGGCATGTTTGTCCCGGGTGAAAAAATCAACCCAATGGTCCAGTTCAGGATGTCTGCCCCCGTCGGTCTCTTTTTTGTTTTCCAGGAATGTGGACACCATGTCCATGTTGCGTTCCGATTCCCAGAACACAGATGCATTACGGCTGGTGATGCGGCCGGCGGTCAGGCTCAAGGATCTCAGGAAGGCATCTTTTTCCCCGAAGATATTTTCCACGATATCGGGAATCAATGTTTCCGCCCAGGCGCGGTGGAAGCGGCAGATTCCGAGATTGTCCAGCATCAGTTCCTTGAGCATGCGGCGGGCATTTTGTCTGCCCAGTTCCCGGGGCGGCAGAAAATCACGGCCATAGTGCATGTAATATTTGCCGGAGATAGCCATGGGCGCATAAGTACCTGGTGTCCAGTACTGGTTGGGGACCATCCAGCCCTGTCGGGCAAAGGCGTTGTATACAAACCGGTCAAGTACCTCCCGGCCCTTTTCCCGCGCCAGCCGACGGGCCAATTTCCGGGCTCCGAATTGCAGCGGTATTTTTCCGCCGGGCAGGATAATCTGATTCAACAACGCTATGCCCAACTCGGCATTGTGAATGGAATCGCCCACCACATCAAACGTCGCCATTTCCCATTTGGGCAATTGATCCACACCTAACTCTGCGGGCGTGATCAGCCCATCATCCAGACAGTCCATGAGCCAGGCGAGGGTCCCGCCTGCGGAGATGGCATCAAAGCCCAGGCTGTCGGCATGGTGGTTGAGTCGTTCAGCGGCCCGCTGGTCGAAGATACCGCACAAGGGTCCCATGGTTTGGTACGGTTCATAATCTTTTTTGAAGCGGCCGTGCATTTTTTTGCAGACCGCCGCGCATGGCTCACCGCAATTGTGCTGCTGCTTGGTTTGTATGGTCTCCTCGTTGAACTGTTTGAGGTAGTGATTCAGGATAAACCGTTGGTGAAGGTCATTGCGCGCTTCCCGGCTCCAGTGGATGGTGCGGTAATTGAAGGCCAGGATATCGCCGTCCATGGCGGCGTAATTAACACCGAAAGTGCCGCCTGTATTGAATTTCGGGTCATAACGGTACTTGGTGGTGACCTCCATGTCCTTGACCGCCATCCGTTGCTTGAATTTGTCCTGGAACCATTCGTCGGCAACGGAGCGATCGCGAAAATCCTCGTCGATATGGGTTCCGCCATAGATGACGCACACAAGGCCGTGCTCCTGAAACAGCTTGCTGCCGAAACCTCCCCTGCCAGCCCAGGTATCCACGTGGGTCAGCATGCCTTTTTTCACCGGAGCCGACCCGATAGCTCCGAAATCCGAATCGCGTGCAGCCGGTCCGACGGCCAGCACCCGAAGGTCTTTTTCATACCTCGGTGCAAACATCCGGATGGCCTCTTCCATAACGGCATACACCCCTTTGCGGCCCTGATCCCAGATGTGCTCAGGCACGACCGGAACCAGTTCCACCTCGATTTCTTCGCCGTGGTTGCGGTTTAAATATAAAAAGCAAGGATGCGGGGCTTTGCCGATGAGACTGAGCATGTTGATGCCGAGGTTGTCAAAAACCAGGGCCGCCCCTCCCATGGAAGAGATATAAAAACCATGCCAGCAGGGGGAGATGCCGGCGAATATCAGCCGGTTGGATCCGGGGAAAACAGAACCGGCCAGCAGCCCGGCGCCGATGGTCAAGGCGTTGTGCTTGAAGGCCAGATGAATCCCCATATCCACGGGTCCGAAAAAATCGCCGACACGGTAGCGCTGCATGCGGTAAAAGCCGGTGGCGGCATCCAACATCAATACTTTGAGTTCATGCTTGTTATCCGGCATCTCAAACGTCTCCTTGAAGCGCCATGCGGATGTGAATGCGATTGGCCGACATCTTTTCAGCGATTGAAATAAGCATTCAGCACGTACTCCTGCACCATCCTCTGGGTGTTAAAAAAAGATCCGTTAATGGAAAAATAGGCCACAGAGCGCCGGTTATTCGGGTTTTGTTCCATAGTGCCCTCTTGATGCGGGTTAAGCTTCAATGAAATCTAAATTTGAAAATGGAGAACAACATCTGGGTGGCTGTTATCACGGGACGGCCCATAAGATTGGCCTTGTTGATGAGCTTTTTCTGAACAGCGGGGACGTCTTCTATCGGGATCTGAACCCCCAGGTCGCCGCGTGCAATCATGATCGCGTCCGCCGCCGAAAGAATCGCATCAAAATTGTCAGCGGATATTCTCACTGTACCCCTGCAAAGCTCCATGGGCGAAGTTGAGCCGCGCCACATTCATTCCTGCAGAATCAAGCGTTCCAGAACAGCTTCCGAACTGGAGGCCGGGCCGATGGTGCAGACGATTTTGGTCTTATAAGCCGGTAGTTTCATGGCACGACCTCCAATAACTCTTCAATCTTGAATCGAGCGCCTGCTATTTGACGATCAGGTCGTTCTGGACGGATTGAACCCCTTTCACGCTGCGTGCGATTTGCCCGGCCTTGTCCCTGGCATCCTGCGTATTGACAAAGCCGCTTAGTTGGACCGTACCTTTGTAGGTTTCAACGCTGATACTAAATGACTTGAGAAAATCATTCTTTGCCAGCAGCGATTTGACCTTGGTCGTGATGACCGTATCGTCGACATACTCCCCGGTGCTCGACTTTTGGGATGTCGATGCGCAGCCCACTAAGGTGAACAGAAGGGTGAAAAAGACTAAACTGCCGATAAGCGTGCGTTTCGTTTTCATGATCGAAGCTCCTTCTGGATGATGGTTTGACGAATGTTGAGGTATCGAGGCCGAACAGGTGCGTTTCCAAACTTCCGTTCCTTGCATTCCCATATTCAATCTTTATGCCAGACATTAAATGCTCACCATAAACTTCCTGACTTGATCTTCAAAGAAACTATTTCACCCAATTCAAGTCTTTCTCACTTAAAAATCACCGCTGCCAGGGGCAGCGTCAAGTTCAGAGAATAGGGTTGGCTATGAGCCGAAACAAGCGAGGCCTCTAAGCAGTCAAGGCTCCACTGGCCGCTGCCACCATGTCTTTTCCGGCAATACAACAGACCCCACCACTTTTATCCGGGTGGTCAAGGATTTCAAGAAGAGGTTCTGTCTCAAACGAGTCATCTTCGTCTGCGACCGGGGCATGATCACCAGGGAGAACGTAGCTACCATCAAAGAGCTCGGGCTTGATTACATCCTTGCTCATTCGCCCAGAAACTGCAGTGACAGCCTTCCGTTTTTCCGGGAGAGCCACAGGGAGCTTCAGAACTCCAAGGGTGACAGCTATGCTGAAAAGCGATTTTCCAACTCCCGCTGTGATCTGTTTCGATCCCGCCAAAGCCGACGAAATAAGAAAGGAGCGGGAGAAAAGATTGCCAAGGCCGCTGCCTTCATCCATGGAGTCAAGAAGAACCTAAAAATCCGAGTTCTTAGTTTGCGTCATGGTTCTGCAACTGGAGGTCCAAGAGGAGCGGCGAACCATGCTCACTCAGCTGGAACAAAAACACAAAACCGTCTTTAAGCAGATCCAATTGCCGCCTCCCCAGTTCGTATATCAGGACGCCCTCTGTTTCATCCCCGATGAGCAGGGGAACAGCCAGAATCAGGACTTCAGCCCATTCCAGGAAGGTGATCGGCTCGAGGCGCAGGAGCGTCTGCATAAACGGTATGTGCATGGCGGCGATGTGGATGCCTTGGGCCAGCATGGCGCCGACGATTAGTATCCAGTTGCGGGAAAGAGGCACCCTGAATGCTGAGACCGTTTCAGATCGGCAGTTGAATACTTGGATGTTCTGCATGAAAACCATGAGCAGCAAAACCATATTCCGGGCGTGGATTTCGTTCATCTGCTGGATATCAGTGAGAAAAAACCAGAAAGCCAGAGCGATTGATCCCATGGTAAATCCAGAAACCAGGGTTTGCCGGATCATAAGGGGATTGAAGATTTTTTCGTCCGGCCGGCGAGGTTTGCGTCGGATGGCACCGGGTTCCCCTCCTTCAAAGGCCAGGGCCACATCCTGGATGCTGTTGGTGACCAGGTTGATCCACAGTAGCTGGACAGCCAGTAAGGGCAGGGGCACGCCATTTTTCTTCGCTGATTTTCATGCAATCACATTCTTATTTAAAAATTTCATCACTCAGGATATTCCCGAAGCATCTCATGGATGCCTTTGTGCATTTCGTACTAGAACTCGTAGGCGGCGGAATGAAATCTCTATTTGAAAATACGATTTTGGTCTTATAACCCGGCAGTCTCATGGCCCTATCTCCAATACCTCCCAACAAACTGGGTTATTTCTTTGCTCTGCTCTCGGAGGATTGGCAAGCGCTGCTACAAAACCCGCAATTCACATACACGCCGGAAGTGATAGCCGTAGATGGCCAGGGTGACGGCCAGAGGTATGGCCCTTGGCCGTTTGAACAGGGTCCAGAAAAAAAGCTTCCAGTAATGAAACCGCTCCTTGCCCAGGATGCCCAGGCGGATAATTGAACGTATCAGGGCCATCAGGCTTTCGGAGGTTGGCCGGGTACGCAGGAGGCTTTTGTTGTTTGGAAGATGATACTCCCGAAGAAAGGTCTTCACCCGCTGATAGTAGGCCTCAGGTGAATAAATGTTCTTCAGGATTTCCCTGTATCCGTTTTGCAGCGAGTCCAAGTTCATGACCGGCAGGATATTGGTGGTTCCATCCACATTATCCCCGGAAAAGTACTCCTGCAGCCGGCCGGTCTGTTTTAGCCTGCTGTAAAGCCTGGTGCCGGGAGGGGCCTGGAGCAGCCCAACCATGGCGGTGGCTATGCCGCTTTTTTGGATGAATTCCACAATAGAGGTAAAAATTCCAGTATCATCACTATCAAAACCAACGATGAATCCGCCCTGGACCTGGATTCCGTATCCTTGGATGCGTTTCACGTCCCGGATCAGATCGCGATGTATGTTTTGCCCTTTGCCGCATTCGGCCAGACTTGCCTCGTTGGGGGTTTCAAGGCCGATGAATACGGTGTCGAAACCTGCATCAGCCATCATGGCCAGCAGTTCCTCGTCATCGGCCAAGTTGATGGAAGCCTCAGTGCCAAAGGGCACGCCTTTTTTATCTTTTCTCCATCTGATCAAGGCAGGTAAGAGTTCGGTCTTGAGCCGACGCTTGTTTCCGATAAGATTGTCATCCACAAAAAAGATTCCGCCTCGCCACCCCTGGACGTAGAGACTGTCCAACTCGGTGATTATCTGCGACGCTGTTTTGTTTCGCGGCGTACGGCCCAAAAGGGTCGTGATGTTGCAGAAGTCGCAGTTAAAAGGACATCCCCGGGAATACTGAAGGCTCATAGTTGCATAGTGTTTGAGTTCCAGCAGGTCCCAACGGGGAATGGGCGTCTGCCCCATGTCAGTGTACTTATCCGTGGAATAAATCCGTCTTGCCCGTCCTTGATCCAGATCTTTCAAAAAATCGGGCAGGGTCAACTCGGCCTCGTTGAGTACAAAATGATCCACCCCAGGAAAATGCTCATGTTCAACCGTGAACAGAGGCCCCCCGGCCACAATTTTCAGACCCGCTTCCAGGCACTTACTGATTACCTTCTTGGATGATTCACGCTGCACGGTCATGGCGCTTATGAACGCGTAATCAGCCCAACCCAAATCTTCCATGGACAAGCCCCGGATGTTTAAGTCCACCAAGCGCAGGTTCCAGTCTTTGGGAAGCATGGCGGCTATAGTCGCCAGCCCCAGAGGCGGCAGGGAGACCTTTTTGCCCACGAACTTCAGGGCGTGCTTAAAACTCCAGAAAGTATCCGGGATCTCCGGATAGATCAGCAGGACGTTAGGAGTATGTCTTTGAATAGCAGCCATATGCCCTCCGGTATTTTTTCGACTGCATGAATTGGTGATTTGAAGCTGGGAAAATGCTTCCTACGCTGCCGATGGTCCGGCAGCAGACAACATCTGCCTGAGCTCCTCGCCCTGCACACTTTCCTGCTTCAAGAGAAGAGAGGCCAGGGCGTCAAGTACCGGCCGTCGTTCTAAGAGGATTTGACGCACACGCTGATGGGCCTCATCGACAAACCGGGTTATTTCGTCATCGATTTGAGCGGCCTTGGCTTCACTGTAATTTTTTCCAGAGAAAAAGTTTTCCTGGGGAAACATCGCCTGACGCGGACGCTCATAGCTGACCAGGCCCAGAGTATCGCTCATCCCGTATTCCGTGACCATGGCCCGGGCAATGTCCGAGGCCCGCTGCAGGTCGTTTTGCGCCCCGGTGGAGATTTCATTAAAAACCAGTTCCTCTGCCACCCGGCCGCCCAAGAGAACGGCCAGGCGATCGATCAATTCCGAGCGGGTCATTAAATACCGATCCTCCGTAGGCTGCTGCTGGGTGTATCCGAGTGCCGCAATGCCGCGGGGGATAACCGAGACCTTATGCACGGGATCGGCGTGCTCGACTGATTCGGCCACGATGGCATGGCCGGACTCGTGGAAGGCCACAGTTTCTTTTTCCAGGGCATTCATCATCCGATTTTTTTTCTGAAGTCCCCCTATTACACGGTCAATGGCTTCATCGAAATCCGCCGGATCGACTGTTTCTTTATCGTCTCGGGCTGCCAGCAACGCGGCTTCATTGACGATGTTGGCCAGGTCCGCGCCCACAAACCCAGGTGTGCGGCCGGCGATCTTGTGCAGATCGACTTCTGGACTCAAAGCCACATTGCGGTAGGCACCATGCGAGCCGTTTCTATACCAAACGGGAGCTTGAAATGCAGTCCCGGCCCGGCCGTGCGCAAAACCTTGCCAAAGCGCTGCACGATCCCGGTCTCTTCCGGCTGGACTGTGAACCAGGCCGTCCAGA
>JAIPER010000122.1 GCA_021737115.1 Desulfohalobiaceae bacterium | reverse complement strand
AGGGGCCAATATCGGAGACGACCTGGCCCTGTTCGAGGCCACCCATGGCACGGCGCCGGATATCGCCGGCCGGGACCGGGTCAATCCCTCCAGCCTGATCCTCTTCGGGGCCATGCTCTTTGATCACATCGGCTGGGATGAGGCTGCGGCGCTGACAATGGCCTCGGTGGAGCAGGCGATCAAAAGCGGCAGGGTAACACCGGACCTGGCCTGCGCCATACCACAGGGACAGGAATGCGGCTGCCGGGAATTCGGTGACTGCGTCTGCAAGTGTATGTGAACTGTGAACTTGGAACCCGGTTCCTCAAGGGAAGCGGAGAGATACTGCCCCGCCTCCCTCGGGCTGGTTGAAAAAATCCAGAGAACCGCCGTGGGCCTGGACGATGTTGTTGACGATGGCCAGGCCGAGTCCCGTGCCCTGGTCTTTGGTGGTGTAGAACGGCTCAATGTATTTCCTTTTCAGGGAGGGGTCGAACCCAGGCCCGGAGTCCTGTATGAGCAGAGTTCTTTCCCGGGAGGACCAGCTGAGGCTGATGGTCCCCGATTCTTCGATAGCCTGCATGGCGTTGGTCAGGAGGTTGTACACGGCCCGATAGAGGAGGTCGCTGTCGCCTCGAATCCAGATCTCTTCAGGAAGATGAGTACGGATTGCAATGTTCCTTTTTTCCACCTCCGGCTTGATGAAATCCATGATTCGGTTTATGAGCTCATCGAGGCGAACATCGGTAAATGCGGGTTGCTTGGGTCGCGCGTAGTCCAGGAATTCGTTGACCGTGCCGCTCAGCCTGGTGGATTCGTCAAAGATGGCTCGGGGCAACTCGGGACCGTAATTTTGCCCCTGTTCGGCTTTCTTGAACAAAAGCTCGGCGCTGCTCTTGATGATCCCCAGGGGATTGCGGATTTCATGCGATATCCCGGCCAGCATTCTGCCCATGCTGGCCATTTTTTCGTTTTCGTGCAAACGGCGTTCAAGGCGTTCTTTTTCCTGAATACGTTCGGCAATCAACCGATCCGCCCTGCGGATGATGATGTATAGAAGGACAAAGAGGATAAGTGAGGAGATAAGGACCACCGTGGCGATCATCCATTGAAAGGAGGTGATGGTTTCGTAGTCTCCGGTGATGTCCTGGGTAAATCTGAGAATGCCCATGACCCAGCCCCGGTGTTCCGGGGACAGGCTCTGTTCAGTGCGCAGGGGATAGGTTGTTTCCAGGACATAACTTTTGTCCGGGAGATTGAAGGTCAAAAAAGACCAGAAGGGGACGTCCTGTTTTACTACCCGGAAATAGACTTTTCTTGACTTGGCATACTCCCTTGCCCCGACCGAGGCAACGCTAAGTCCCACCTGTTCATTGCCGGTGGTGTAGGCTAGGGTGCTGTCCAGGTCATAGATTTTCAACTCCATGACCTTGAAACCATGGATCGTGGATTGGACCACCTGGTCCAGCCTTTCATACTGAGGCTTCTGCCTGAGTTTGATTTTCCCGAAACTGAGAACGGTCGGCAGGCTGAACCTCTGGTAGATCTGGTGGTTCAGATTCTCGGCCAGGAGCCTGGCGAAATCCCGATCTTTCTGCAATACCGCCTGCTTGGCGTAATTGCCCAGGGTAAAAGTCAAAAAGAAGCTCAAGCCCAGTATCAGGAGCAGAGAACTCCAGGACAGAAATTTGACCAATTGAAAGGGATGGGCCGGATCCGGCGAAAAGAAATTGCGCACTCGGCGATACTGCTCCAGGTTAATATCTCGAATTCTGGATAATCTCCTTCAAGATCGAACAGGCTATCGTGTATTCTTCTGAATTTCAACCTTGAAAACTCGACCTGCTTGGGATAGGCTAAAAAGTGTACCGGTAACATTGAATGGATACGAAACCCTGCCTGGTTATCTCAGGCTAAACAGGACAAACTGGAGGGAATATGCAGATCCTTGTGCTCTACTATTCAAAAACCGGGAACACCAGAAAGCTGGCCGAGGCGATAGCCCAGGGTGCCGGGGAAGTCCAGGGAACGAGGGCTGTGCTCAAGGCGGCGGGTGAGGTGAGCAAGGAGGACTTCCTCGCTGCCGACGGTTTGATTGTAGGATCGCCGGTCTATTTCGGCACCATGGCCGCAGAGTTGAAACAGGTTGTGGATGGTCTGATCAGTATCCGCAAGAAGATGGAAACCAAGATAGGGGCGGCCTTCGCCACTTCAGGGGATGCCACCGGGGGCAAGGAAACAACGATGTTCTCCATCATTCAGGCCATGCTAATCTGCGGGATGGTCGTAAGCGGCGACCCTCTGTCCGCTACCGGGCATTATGGAGTGGCCTGCACCGGAGCCCCGGATGAAAAAAGTCTGGAAAACGGAAAAAAGCTGGGCCGGCGGGTGGCTGAGCTGGCCATGAAGCTGCAGTAGGGGAAAAGGGAACGGGGAGCGCGGAACCGGGGAAACGGGGAACGTGGAGCTCGGAACGGGGAGTTCGGAGCTCGGAGCGCGGAACGGGGAGAAGCGGGGAGCGTGGAGCTCGGAGCGTGGAACTGGGAAAGAGAAACGCGGAGTTCGGAGCTCGGAGCGCGGAGCGTGGAGCGCGGAACGGGGAAAGGGAAACTCGGAGCGGGGAGCGTGGAGCTCGGAGCGTGGAACTGGGAAAGAGAAACGCGGAGTTCGGAGCTCGGAATGCGGATGAGGAACAAAGGGCAAAAAGCCGAACTCCAGGGGAGGTGTTTCTGTTTTCTGGGGATTGCTCGCAAGAGGCGGGAAAAAGGTGACAGCCCGGGCACTTCAGCACGTCATGGGTCTTCATGGATAGAGAAAGAAAGAATGGTCCACTGATCCGGTTTTTTCCCTTTCTCTTGGCAGAAAGGGGAAAAACCGGATATCAGAGGTCATAGATGGTCTCGTCCCGGGCCGGCGGTTTACGCCTGGACAGAGAGCCCTTTTTCGAACCCAAAAAGGGGTCCTCGTTTTCCAGGACATCACCGAGTTCCGCTTCGACCTGTTCCGGGTCTTCTCCTGCTTCGAGCCTGCGCATGGCTTCTTCCATGCCGGGCCCCATGTTCAACCCGGCGGAGTCACAGAGTTTTTTCATGAGCTGGGCCGCTTGCCTGGGATCGTCTTCGTCGAGTCGGTCCGCCTCCTGTTCCATCATCCGCATGGCCTGCTCCATTTTTGATTCGTCAAGATCCGGGAGTCCGGAGTTGTCTTCATCTTCCGTCAGACCCTTGGAGATGGAAAAAAGAGAGACCTGTCGACTCAGCTCAGGTCTGTTGCATTGCGGGCAGTCCGGCTTTTTTTCGGTGTTTACCCGGACTGAGAAAAAGCTGTAAATCGTATGGCACTGTGGGCAGTAGAATTCGTAAATAGGCATAACGTCAGTGATACATAAGTGGTTGGTGGGTAAGGATCACAGGACTAGATATATAATGCAGTTATATTAACCAAAGGAGGCGGTTATGTCAAGTGCGGCAATCTCCCAATCAGATTTTGATCGGTGCCTGGAAACAGGGCGCCCGCCGAATATTCAACATCTTTTTCCACATTCCAGAGCCCTTCTTGTCAGTGGAAAATATATAGACCGGGCCATGACCCGGAAAGGACAGGCCGTGGCCATGGCCGCCAACGCCAGGAACAGTTTCGTTCTCAGAGGCGCCCTGCTGGGAGCCCAGAAAGCCAATGCCGGTCTGATCATCGAAATCGCCCGCTCAGAGGGAGGAGCCAAAGGGTACTGCGCGGTCAATCTCTGGAATATGGCCCTTATGGTGGATGCGGCCTGCAATGAGCTGGGGATCACCGTGCCCGTGGCCGTGCATGGAGATCACTACGGCATCAAGAAAGAGAGCGATATAGAGCCGGCCAGGACCGAGATCCCCACTCTCTTCGAATCCGGGATCACCTCCATCGCCATCGACGCCTCGCATATGCCGGATGATCAGAACCTGTTGACCAGCCTGGATCTGATTCCCCTCGTACCGCAGTGGGCCAGCCTGGAGACCGAGGTCGGAGAAATCAAGGGCAAAACAGGGATCTCCACGGTTGAAGAGGCCCTTTTCCTGATCAGGGGGCTCAACGCCCATTCCGTTTTTCCCAACTGGATCGCCCTGAACAACGGCTCGACCCATGGACTGGAAGAAAGCGGCCTGGGAATCCAGGTCGATTTGACCCGGGAAATACATCAGGCCCTGGCTCCCTACAAGGTCAACGGGGCCCAGCACGGCACTTCCGGGAACTCTTCGGACCGACTAAAGGAGATCGCGACCAGGACCAGGACCACCAAGGCCAATGTGGCTACTGCCCTGCAGATGGTCTCCTGGGGGGTCGAGGTCAACGACTACGGCAACGCCATTCTCAATGAAAACGGGGAATTTTCCAAGATCAAAGGCCGGGGCGTGTCCTCTGAAATCTGGGAAGAGATGACCGCCTATGCCCGGGAAAGGGGTTGGAACCGCAACAACTACAAGTGGCTGAACCTGCCTTTTGAAGCCAGGCTCCTGGGGCAGCCCAGAGAGATCAGGCAGCGGATGGTCAAAGCAGTGGAAGACTTTGTCTACGAAATGCTGGTCAATGTCTTCAACGCAGCCGATTCCGCGCCCCTGGTCTATGAAGATATACTGAAGTCGGGATCGTATGATCCAGGTACGTCGGCCACCAGGGTAGAGGATCCGGCCGAGTGGACCCGGGAGAAGATCATCGAGCGGGCCGGGAGCATTGCCTCGGACAAAGGGGAAGAGGGGGATTTCGAAGATTAAAAAATCAGAACTCCAGAACCGAAAAGGTTCTGGAGTTCCGATTTTTTTTAATGTCCGCCGCTGCCGAGGAAACCCGAGGCGGCCGAAAGCAGGACCAGGACTTCCAGGATGGCCACGATGGCATAGGCCGTGTCTTTTTTCTTGATATAGGCCGGGATCAGGGTCAGATACCCGATGATGGTCAAAACGCCTAAAAAGGCGATGCCCAGGAAGTTGAGGAAATCGCCCTTACCCAACATGCCGGCCCAGGCCCAGCCCCGTCCGATGTCGGCTTCATGCAGGTATTGATCTGCGGCCATGCCCCAGTAGTTCGGCACTTCGTGCAAGGGGATGTGGGGGGGTAAGATCCCAAGAACGTAGATCAGATAGGTGATGATCATCAGCGCTATCCCGGACCAGGCGCCATAGAACAGGATGTTGGCGTAGCGGATCTGTTCCGCAGAGGCCTTTACGTTTTTTTCTGCTGTGGTCATAAAAAACACCTCATTATTTTTTGTATCTTTTACAGTATCACATTCGAAAATTTCTGTCGTGGGTTATGGTCACTGTTAATGGCCGAGTCCTTTGAGCAGAGCTTTCAGCCCGGCAAAGAACAGGACCGCTATGACGATATAGCGTATGATTTTCGGTTTGGCTTTGGCCAGGATTCTGACCCCGACGAACGAGCCCAGCATCAGCCCGATGATCGAGGGAATGGCGATGAGGGGAATGACGGCTCCCTTGTTCAAGTAGATCCAGGCCGCAGAGGTGTCGGTGATGGACAGCAGGAACTTGCTTGTGGCCACGGAGATCTTGAGGGGGGCGCCCATGAGCAGATTGAGCACCGGGACATTGGCCCAGCCGGCCCCGAGTCCGAACATGCCGGCGGCTACGCCGATAATGATGAACATGAAAAAACCCAGCAGGGTGCGGTGGGTCTTCCACTCCACGGCTTCCCCTGTGGTTTCCTCGCGGTAGACCCCGGACATGCCGAAGGCCTTGCCTATAGCATCCTGTTTGGTGACCGTGGGCCGTTCGACGTTTTTGGAGGTGGCCAGCAAAACAGCGATGAAGAGGATGACCGCGCCCAGACAGATCTGGACGATGTTTACCGGCAGAGCCAGCCCGAGAAAGGCCCCGAAGATAGCACAGGTAGAGGCTATCAGGGCCACGGGCAGAGCCAGGCGGAGGTTGGCCAGGTTTCGCTTCAATAGACCTGGACCCGCGGCCAGGGCGCCGGCCAGGGCCACGAACAGGCCGGCTCCACGGACAAAGTCAAGATGAAAGGGAAAAAAGGCGCTCACCAGGGGGACGTAGAGCACTCCCCCGCCAACACCGGCCAAGACAGCGACGATACCCAGGATGAAGCAAAAAACCAAAAGAACAATCGGCCAGAACCACCATGGTTTCCCGCCACCGGGGTCTGCCGCCGCTGTTTCGGCAACGGCAAAGGCCGGGGTCGATACGAACAAAACCCCGAGAACCAGGCACAAGTCGTGAATTCTTTGCAAAATCTGCTTGACCATAGAAACGCTCCTCCTCATTAAGTCTTGGTCTGCTGTTTGACGGCTTGTGAAAAAAAACACAAATAGAGAAGTTCCCTGATAAGTGGATTCGTTTCAAATGTCAAAGAAAAAAAACAGGGATTTTGCTTCGTTCATTTAACCAATGCAAAATCCCTGTTTTTTTATATCATACTAAAAATTCGAAAGAAAAGGCTGTTTTATGAATGAAGCTAGCGGCCAAACGACCGTCCTGGTCGACGACCGGGAAGGGGCCAACGAGGTGGTCAGAGCCCTTGAGGCTTATGGGGCCGGTCTGCACACGACCCGGCTACCAGTGGGGGATTACTGCCTGGACGAGGAACTGCTCGTTGAACGTAAGACCATGGCCGATTTCGGGGTGTCCATAATAGATGGCAGGCTCTTCAAGCAGGCCGGTCGGCTGGTCTGCTCAACGTATGCAAGCGCACTGGTCATCGAGGGTACGGCGCTGGAGGCAGCCGATTTGAAGGTCTCAAGGGAAGCGGTCCAGGGGGCTCTGATCACGGTAAGCCTGGTCTTTGGCCTGTCGGTCTTGAGGTCGAACTCTGCGGGAGAAACCGCCTGGCTTATGCTCACCGCGGCCAGACAGCTTCAAGCCTGCCGCAGGGGGGTCTTGAAGCGGCCGGGCTACAAACCCAGGGGTAGACAGAAACGGCAGCTGTACCTGCTCCAGGGATTGCCCAAAATCGGCAGAGGCAAGGCCGAGATCCTGCTGGATACTTTTGGCGGGGTCCAGGCCGTGATGGACGCCTCTTATGAGGAATTGATCCGGGTAAAGGGGATCGGCAGGGAAACTGCCCGGGGAATCAGGGAGATCCTCAAGGAGCCGCCGGCCTGGTATGGTGGGGGGCGACGAAGTTCTGAAGTCTGAGCGTAAGGCTCCGGGCTAAAACCTTCAACCCTCAAGGTGCAGACTACCGTACCCGCGTCTTGACTCTTAAGCATAAGACGCTAAACCCCCGCCAAAGCCTGCTCCAGGTCTTTGATAATATCCTCGGGCTCCTCCAGGCCGACGGAAAAACGGATCAGCCCATCGTCGATCCCGGCCTGTTCCCGTTCTTCCCGGGTCAGATGCTCGTGGGTGATGGTCGCCGGGTGCATGCAGATGCTGCGGCTGGTGCCGAAGGTCACGGCCTGGACGATGAGTTCGAAGCGATCCATGAGCCGAATCGCTCCGGGCTTGCCCCCCTGGATTACGAAAGACAGAAGACCTCCCCCGCCAGCCATCTGCTTTTGGGCCAGTTTTATCTGTGTATGACTTTCGAGTCCCGGGTAGTTGACCCGTTTGACCTTGGAATGAGAATGCAAAAAATCGGCTACCTGCTGTGCGTTTTCACAGTGCGCCCGCATGCGCAGGGAGAGGGTTTCCAGGTACTGCAGAGTGAGCCAGGCCTCAAAGGGGGGCATGATCGAACCCACAAACTCGGTGGTGTTCCAGCGGATGTCCTCGATCAGCCCCTCGGGGCCGATGAGGGCTCCCCCGATGACCGTCGCGTTGCCGGCCATAAATTTGGTCAAGGAGAGCAGGACGATATCGGCCCCCAGTTTCATGGGCTGCTGCAGGGCGGAGGTGGCGGTGGTGTTGTCCACCAGAAGCGGAACCCCTCTGGAGTGGGCCACCTCGACCACGGCTTCTATATCCGTGACAAAGAGACAGGGATTGCTCGGGGTCTCCACCCAGACCAGCCTTGTTTTCGAGTCGATTAAAGAGGCCCATTCAGCCGGATTGCCGGGGTCGGCCACGAATCGGAACTGCACCCGGCAGCGTTCGGGGAAGATGGAGGCGGCCTGTTTGTAGCCCTCGCCGAAGATGTTCAGGGAGGTGACCACGTTGTCCCCGGGCCGGGCCAGGGTGAAGATGAGCTGGAACAGGGCCTGGGAGCCGGACCCTGCAGTCAGGCAGGCCTCACCGCCCTCCATGGCCGCCAGGCGCTCTTCCAATACCGTGTTCGTCGGGGTCCGGGTCCGGCCGTAGACCGGGCAGGGCACCTCGTCCGGACGTGTGTAAGGATAGGTCATGGAGGGCACGATGGGCGGGACAAAAGAACGAAAATGCTCCATGGATTGCCTGGGGTCGAACCCGGCGTGCAGGCACCTGGTGGCAAAGCCCCGGGAAGGATCTCCCGGCGTGGTTTGCTTTTTCTCCGGATCGAAAACCCAGGGGTCACGGATGTAGAACGGCTTGGCATCACTCATAAAACAACTCCTGTCCGGTTTGCCCCTCCCCGACCCCGGTCAGGAGGGGCAAACCGGATACTGTAGAAAGACTCTTTCTACTCTCCAGATTTCAAATACCGTTTGACTGGGGCAGATACATATATCTCTTAGAATGAGGTTAGACCAAAGAAAGGCCGACCCAAGGCATCAACAAACAACAGGGGAAGCAAATCAAAAAATGCGCAAATGATCAAGAGGATTTTGCCGCAGATGAGAAGTATACAGGAGTTTGGCATAACTTCTGACTTCGTGCACCTCTGCCAATTATGTGAGAGTTAAGCGCTTAAAATGATAGCTTTGACATCAAAATTGAAGGCACAGATAAGTCACAATAAAGTGCCAAAAATTCTGACAAAATTTAGCATTCAGGAAAGAGCTCTGAACTTGTGACGAGCAAAAGTATTGATTGCATCTCGGACTCCAAAGCCCTATACTCGCCCCGGCTAAACAGGATCAGGTCCAATGCGACCTCTTGGAAATACCGAAGAGGAACTGCAATCTTCGTATTTGTTTAGGAGCTGTTGGACTGACTCCGGCCTTTGTCTTTGAGATCAAAAGCGAGAACTCCTGAAATCCGGCTTGGGGCTTTTGATCTTGATAAAAAGCC
>JAIPER010000121.1 GCA_021737115.1 Desulfohalobiaceae bacterium | reverse complement strand
TTGATGTTGCCGCTGTGCCCCACCATGTCCAGATTTGCCAAGTTACAGACCACGAAATCGACCTCCCCGGACCTTAATTTGTCTGTCAGGGTTTCCGTGACCTCATAGGCCGACATTTCCGGCTTGAGATCATAGGTGGCCACTTCCTGGGGCGAGGGGATCAGGATCCTCTCTTCCCCCTGAAAGGGTTCTTCGCGGCCCCCGTTAAAAAAATAAGTCACATGGGCGTATTTTTCTGTCTCTGCTATCCTGAGCTGTTTCAAACCGTATTCAGCACAGACCTCTCCCAGGATTTTCTCCAGCCTGAGTTGGGGAAAGGCAACCTCGAGTCCAAAGGTGGAATCATACTCGGTCATGGTCACCAGGCCGGAAAGCTCGGGCGGTCGCCCCCGGTCGAACTCCTTAAAATCGTCCTCGAACAGACTCCTGACCAGTTGCCTGGCCCGATCCGCCCTGAAATTAAAGAAAAAGACCCCATCTCCGTCGGCTAGGCCGGGAGCCGGGTCTTGCGCCCGTCTGATGACCACGGGCTGAACAAACTCATCGGTCTCAGCGGCGGCATATGATTTTTCCACGGCAGTCAGCGCATCCTGCTCTGAAGGGCCTTTTCCCAGGACGATGCTGCGATAGGCCCTGGCCGTCCTTTCCCACCGCTTATCCCGGTCCATGGCATAGTAACGGCCGGATACCGAGCCGATCCGGCCGTAATCAATGGTATCCAGAAAGGACTGAAGCTGCCGGACATACTCCTTGCCGCTGGTGGGCGCGGTGTCTCTTCCGTCAAGAAAGACATGAACCACAGTCTCCCTGACCCCCTCCTTTTTGGCCGCCTTGAGCAGGGCATAGAGGTGGTTCAAGTGGCTGTGCACTCCGCCGTCCGAGACCAGTCCCATGAGATGGAACCTACCTTCCCTGGATTTGATCGTCTCCAGGAGATCCAGCAGGGTTTTGTTCTCAAAAAACGTTCCGTCCTCTATGGCCTTGTCTATGCGCAGGATATCCTGATAGACCGTTCGCCCGGCCCCGATGTTCAAGTGTCCCACCTCAGAATTCCCCATCTGACCCGGAGGCAGACCCACCGCTTCTCCGGAACAGGTCAGGAGGGTTCGGGGATAATCAGCCCAGTAACGATCCAGGTTCGGGGTCCTGGCCTGAGAGACCGCATTGCCGGGCCCCGGCCGGGCGTAACCCCAGCCGTCCAGAATCAACAGCAGGCTTGGCTTTATTTCAGGCAACCCAGACTCCTTATCTTCTTTCATTGTTGTCCGTTCCCGGTCTCTTCTTCCGGCATTGTTATCAGCGGGGCATCGCTCCACAACCCTTCCAGGTTGTAAAACTTCCGTTCATCCTCTTGAAATATGTTCAGGACAAAATCATTGCAGTCAATGAGTATCCAGCCCCCCCGGCTGTAGCCTTCCATGCCCAGGAATTCCTGTCCGGATTTTGCCATCATTTCCAGGACCCAGTCGGCCAGGGCCCTGGCATGCCGGGCATTGACCGCTGAAGCAATGAGCACGCCCTCGGTGACTGAATTGATATGTTTCACATCCAGGGCCACGATATCCCGGGCCTGTTTTTGACGCAGCCATTCAAAAAAAACTTTCATTTTCTTTGTGTAATCCGAATTCTCGGTCGTCAGTTCTTTGTTGTTTTCCATTCAAGAATGCCTCTTCAAGCTCCTTTTTTGCGTATTTAGCGCTTGGACGAAAACTCATCCATCTAAAATTTTAAAGCGGGCTTCGCCCGCAACCCAAGGTTCCAGGTTCACGGTTCACGGTTAAGAACAAGAAAAAGCCTGTGAGGCAAGACATCTTCTTGTTTTTCATGACAGAGACTCACACGTATGTCACTAAAGTTAGCCCGGGCTTGCGGCCAGAGTTGATCTTCGGCCCGGAGTATGGCATGTACCCGGGTGTTCCAGGGTCATATAGAATTTTAGATTTTGGATTTCCGATTGTTAAGACAAAGAATAAGAGCTGGTTATCTGGCATAAATCCAAAAACTTTTTCTTAAAGGCTATAGTAAATTATCCGGATGATGGCAAACCCCCACACCAGGGCGGCAGAGGTTCTTCCTCGACCTTTCATCTTTCATTGGCCCGAAAACACGTGTTTTCGATGATTACCCTCGACTTAAAAACCGAAAAACAACCAGATTCACAATCCTCAGCCGCAAATAGCCTTTGGAATCATAAACCAATGTTCTGCAAATGTCATCTTCGGGATAACGGGGAGATTCGGTCCTGTTTGATATCTGGATTGTGAGCCATGGAGAAAATCGATGTTCCATGATTCCGACCTTGAAACCCTGCCCAGGGAAGATCTAAAAAATCTCCAGCTGTCAAGACTGCAGGATCTCGTTCTGCGTACTTACCACAACGTTGCCTTCTACCGCAACAAATTCGAGGAACTGGACTTCAGACCAGAACACCTGCGAGCGCTGTCCGACATCAGGCATCTGCCTTTCACGGAAAAACAGGATCTGAGGGACCATTTCCCCTATGGATTGCTGGCCCTGCCCCGGGAGAACGTGGTCCGGATCCATGCCTCATCCGGCACCACCGGGAAATCAACGGTTGTAGGTTATTCCCGGCGGGATGTCCGGAACTGGGCCGGACTCATGGCCAGGTCCCTGGCCGCGGCCGGGGTCTCTCCCCGGGATACCGTCCACAATGCTTACGGCTATGGTCTGTTCACCGGCGGCCTGGGTGTCCATTACGGCGTGGAAGAACTGGGCGCTACCATTCTTCCGATTTCCGGGGGCGGGACCAGACGTCAGGCCATGCTGCTCAGGGATTTCGGGCCCACGGTCCTGACCTGCACCCCGTCCTACGCCCTGCACCTCTTTGAAGCCGCCCGGGAAGCAGGGGTTGATTTCAGGGACCTCGGGCTGCATACCGGGATTTTCGGAGCCGAACCCTGGACCGAGGAAATGCGTCTGGAGATAGAATCCAAACTCGGCCTCAAGGCCTTAAACATCTACGGTCTGTCCGAGGTCATGGGCCCGGGCGTGGGACAGGAATGCAAGACCGGCCATCACGGCATCCACATCTGGGAAGACCATTTCCTGGTGGAGATCATCGACCCCCGGACCAGGGAGAACCTCCCTCCCGGCGAAACCGGTGAACTGGTCCTGACCACCCTGACCAAAGAGGCCCAGCCCCTGATCCGCTACCGAACCAGGGACCTGGTCTCATTGATCGAGACCCCCTGTTCCTGCGGCCGGACCCACACCCGCATCTCGAGGATACTGGGACGTTCCGACGACATGCTGATCATTCGCGGGGTCAACGTCTTCCCCTCCCAAATCGAGGGACTGCTCATCGAAACCGAAGGCTTGACTCCCCATTACCAGCTCATCCTTGGCCGGGAGAAGTCCCTGGATACCCTGGAGATCCAGGTGGAGGTCGATGAGAGCATCTTTTCCGACGAAATCAAACACCTCCAGAGGCTGGAGCAAAAGATAAAGAACAATATCAAGGAATTCTTAGGGGTCACCGCCGCCATCAAGCTGGTTGAACCCCGGACCCTGGACCGCTCCGAGGGCAAGGCCCAGCGGATCCTGGACCTCAGAATTTGATCTTTGAGATTTTGCTTTACCGATGAGCATAAATATGTGTAAAATTCTATCCGAAAGGAACTTTCTTTGCATGTAAACGCTTCTGATGCAGATAGTGACTTATCCTTGAACCAATGTCATAAAAAACAAGAAAATGTGTTGCCCCTGAGGAGTTTCAGTCCTTGTCGTATAAGGTTCACGGTTCACGGTTCACGGTTTGAAGAGTAAGAAGTTAAGAAAAAACTGGATAGGTCAGAGGTCTACTTTCCTTTTCTTAACCGTGAACCTGGAACCTTTTGGGTTGCGGGCGCAGCCCGCTTTAAACTTCGTAACATGCTGAATCTGTGTTAATTTAACCAATTGAAATAATGTACATTATGCACTGGTGTCAGCAAAATTGGACATTCGTTACAAGAAATAAGATGCCTAATTCTTTAAAAAGTGAACAAAAGTAAAAATGTCCACTCTTTCCAACAGATTTTAGAAGTTGATAAACAGCACTGCACTATATAAAATATATAATTTTCGAGCCTTGGAGAAAATTATGAAAGTCGAGCAGTTATCCGTTTTTCTGGAAAACAGGGCCGGTCGGCTGTCCGAAGTCACCGGGACCCTGGCCCGGGCCGGGGTAAACATAAGGGCCCTGTCCTTGGCCGACACCTCTGACTTCGGCATACTCCGGCTGATCGTGACCGACCATGAAAAGGCCAAGCAGGCTCTCAAGGAGAATGGCTTCACCGTGGGCAGAACCACGGTGGTCCCGGTGGAAGTCGTGGATGAACCCGGCGGGCTGGACGCCATCTTGAAGATCCTCAGCAACAACGGCATAAATGTCGAGTACATGTACGCCTTTGTGCAGCAGAGCGGGAAAAACGCCGTGCTCATCTTCCGCTTCGACCGGACGGATCAGGCCATACACATCCTGCAGCAGCACGAGATCAAGGTCTTGACCGGGGACGAACTCTACCATATTTAGAATTGAAAAACGATCCTTGAGTTCTGTCAATTTAAAGGCTGCATTACAAGGCTCGTGCAGTTTCCGTTTTTTCAATTCGAAACAGACTTGATTGGCTTCTATCTCAATACTCCAGGACCCCGGCCGCCCAGCCTTGGCCGGCCGGGATATCCTGAAAAGAGCCGACGCCTTTCTGGACCAGTCTCAGAAATTGCCGCCTGGGGATCTCCCTTGACCCGAAGCGCAGCATATGCGCGGTGGTCTGCTGACAATCGAGAAGTAGGAATCCCTTATTGTCGAGAAGGTGCATCAATCCCGCCAGGGCCGCCTTGGAAGCGTTGCTCGCCCTGTAAAACATCGACTCCCCGAAGAAGACCCGGCCCAGAGCAACGCCGTAAATTCCGCCGACAAGCCTCCTCCCCTGCCAGGCCTCCACTGAATGGGCAAAGCCCAGTGTGTGCAGCTTTGTGTAGGCCTCTATCATCTCGGGGACGATCCAGGTTCCGCTGCTCCCCTTTCGCTCCACTCCGGCGCAGGACTGTATGACCTGTGCAAAATCCGTATTCACGGTCAGGACAAACGGTTTCTGCCTGAGTTGCCGCTTCAGCCTGGAAGAAACACGGAATTCAGCAGGCTTCAGGATCAGCCTTGGATCCGGAGACCACCAGAGAATGGGGCTGTTTTCATCAAACCAGGGGAATATCCCTCTGGAATAGGCGGCCAGGAGGCGTTCCGGCCGCAGGTCTCCACCCACGGCCAGGAGATCACCGCAGTCCTCCCTGGAAGGATCGGGGAACGTGTACCGTCTGTGTATCTCCTTGAGGTTCATGATTGCTCTGTCATATATCAACGAGGATCACTGTGTCGTTTTTTCAACGGGAAGACAGTCACAACTGTAAGCAGCAGCAGGTATCAAGTCAAGCCGCTACAGGATGCGGGTGCAAAAGAAAAACAGACTTGACAAGCATTGAATCACAGAGCAAAACAAAGTTTTTAAAGATAAGGAGGAAATGATGCTCAGCAGAGATGACGCCCTGTCCTTACTCGATAGTTTCGAGCATAGAGGCTCCCAACTGCATCACGCCCTGGAGACGGAAGCGGTCATGCGGGGTCTGGCCCGGAATAAGGGCTACGACCAGGACCTCTGGGGTTTGACCGGGCTTTTGCACGATCTGGATTTTCCGCAAACCAGGGACAACCCGGCTGAACACGGACCGCTGGGCGCCAGGGAACTCGAAGGGAAACTCCCTCCGGAAGCCCTGCAGGCCATCAAGGCCCACAACTCAGAATATACCGGGATCAAACCCGAATCTCCCCTTGATTTCGCCCTGCGCTGCGGGGAGACCGTGACCGGATTGGTCTCGGCCAACGCCCTGGTACGGCCCCAGGGCATGGCCGGGATGAAGCCCAAGAGTCTGAAGAAGAAGATGAAGGACAAGAGTTTTGCGGCCAATGTCAGCCGGGAGAGAATCAATGAGTGTCAACAGCTGGGTTTGGAAACCGGAGAATTTTTCCAGATCGCCATCGAGGCCATAGAGGAAATCGCCGACCAGGTGGAGCTGTGAAATTCCGGTCATTTGACATTTTATTGGACATCAGTTGCTCATCAACCATCACCGACCCTATATTCCTTATACATAGGGGTAACTAGAAGCCAGACTCCGTGCCCGCTGAACAATCTCCTGTTCATTCAGCCCCATCGATGATCGCCTCGTGGTACTCGATCAAGGACCTGTCTCTGGACCGGATTAATTCCAGACCGGCCAGTGACCTCAGATCAGCCCCTTGGATGAAGAGCCTGGCTACCTTTTGCTTGCGGGCCGTCTGCAAAGCATCCACACACAAGAGGTAGGCCAGGACCACATCCGTGGCCATTTCCACCAGTCGTCCCGCATGCAGTTCCTGAAAGACGTGGTCGTGTTCTTCTTTGACCACGTCCACGCCCTGTTCCAGCCGGCGGCGCAGTTCTCTGGCCTGCGCCCTCAGACCGGCCACCGCTTCAAAATCATATCGATTCTCGTAATCATCGAGCAAATCAAAGACCACCCCGGTCATCACCCCGCCGATGGCCGCCACGACCTGGAGTTGGGTCGTGCCTTCGTAGATATTGGTGATTCTTGCGTCCCGGGTGTATCTTTCCACATCGAAATCCTTGGTGTAGCCGACCCCGCCATGAATCTGCAGGGCGTCATAACTGACCCGATTCGCGCTCTCCGAGGCCCGGCCCTTGACCATCGGGGTCAACAGGGAGGCGTAGCGGGTGTATTTCTTGACATCCGCCCTGAGCTGCCCTTTGGCAGCAGGATCTTGCTCCATCCGTTCTTCAAGGCCTTCCGCGATATCCACCACTCTGGAGGTCTCATACAAAAGACTGCGGCAGGCCTCGATTTCCACCTTCATCTCCGTGAGCATCTCGTAGACAGCAGCAAATCTTCGAATGGGCTGCTTGAACTGGGTACGTTCGGACGCGTATTTGGCCGCGGCCCGATAGGCGGCTTCCGCAATACCCACGGCCTGGGCGGCCACCCCGAGTCTGGCCCCGTTCATCAGCGACATGGTGTACTTGATGAGCCCCATCTTCCGCCGGCCCAGCAGCTCGACCGGGGCATGGTTGAACTGGATCTCGCAGGTCGGAGAACCGTGGATGCCCAGTTTGTCCTCGATGCGTCTGATCTTCATCGTTTCATCACTTTCATAAATGAACAGGGACAGCCCCCGCCCCCCGCTGCTGCCCGGTTCCGACCTGGCCATGACCAGGGAGATATCCGCGCAGCCATTGGTGATGAATCGTTTGACCCCGTCAAGGTACCACTGCCCGTCATCCTCCAAAACAGCCTTGAGCCTGACTGCCTGCAGGTCCGAGCCGGCGTCCGGTTCGGTCAGGGCCATGGCCCCGCTGGCTTCGCCAGAGCAGAACCTGGGGAGATACTTCTTTTTCTGCTCTTCTGTCCCGAACTTGCTGATCGTGTCGGCGATCTCCTGGAGACCAAAGAGATTCATCAGGGAGGCATCCGCCCGGGAGACCATTTCAATGGCCATGGAATAGATGGTCTTGGGCATGTTGATGCCCCCGTATTTCCGGGGCAGGGTAAAGCCCATGAGATCGGCCCGGGCCAAACGCTGCAGTGACTCCCTGGTTCCCTGAGCGTATTGCACACAGCCGTCGCGGAACCTAGCCCCTTCTTGATCAACCAGATGGGCCCGGGGGGCAATGAAGTCAGCGGCAATCTCGCCCACGATCTGAAGAACGCGCCTGTAATTGTCCAGGGCGTCTTCCTGGTCCTCTGGAGCGTAGGCAAAAGCGTCTTTTTCAGCAAAACCATTCTCTTTGAGATCAACGACTCGCTCAAGATCCATTGTCTGCAAATGAAAACCGATATCGGCATTATCTTCAAAAAAATTGCTCACGCAATCCCCCTCTTACGGGTTTGGGTTCCAGGTTCACGGTTATAGTAAAAGAGGCTTAAAAGTCAGCCCTGCCTCTGGCAGGCCTGACATATAATTAATTAATTTATATGAAAATATTTAGTCAGACTATTATGTAATTGGGGTGAAGTCCATAATTGCCAGTTTGATCGAGGTAGCAACTTCAGCACATAACGATGGAGGTTCGTAAAGCTCTCCGCTTTCTGTCATTCTGAGCGAGTCCGCCTGCCCAGTTCAATTTCTGAAGCGGAGCGCATTGGACCGGGACGAGCGAAGAATCCCTTATCTTAAGCAGGCTTGCTTTTTGTAAGAACATGAAGTTTCATACGAGCGCCCCGGATCTAAGACTCATTCATTTTTCTGCTTATAGGCCTTGATCATCCGCTTAAGGACGTCGTTCACTTCCCCGACCACAGCGTAATGGGCGATATCGAAAATCGGGGCCTCTGGATCGCGATTGATGGCGATGATGCGTTTGGCCTCGCTCATTCCGGCCCGGTGCTGGATCTGGCCTGATATCCCGCAGGCGATGTATAGATTCGGCCTGACTGTGGTCCCGGTCTGTCCGACTTGATGGTCTTTGACCAGAAAGCCACCATCCACCATGGGTCTGGATGATCCGACCTCCCCTCCCAGGAGGCCGGCCAATTCTCGGACCAGCTTGAGCGATTCGGGGCTGGAAGCGCCCATACCGGCAGAAACAATCACCTTGGCCGCTTTGAGGTCAACACTCTTTTCCCGCCGGATCACTGCCAGGACCTCTGTCGGAAAATCCCCGTCCTCCAGGCGGCAGGGTTCTTGAACGATCGGGCAGGGATGCGGGTCGGAGAGTTCTCTTTTCTGCATCACCCCCTCCCTGACCGTGGCCAGGCTCGGGCTGCTCTCCGGCGAAACGATGGTGGCGATGATGTTCCCGCCAAAAGCCGGCCTGATCTGCAGGAGGATATCCCGGTACTCCCTTTTCTTGAATTTGTGGTCCCCGATCTGCAGGTCGGTACAGTCGGCCGTCAAGCCGCACTGAAGTGTCGAAGCCACCCGGGGGGCCACATCCCGTCCGGTCGTAGTGGCTCCGAAAAGCATGAAGCGGGGCTTGTGCTCTTGGATGATTCCAACCAGAGCCTTGGCGTAGGGCAGCGAGGTAAAATGAGCCAAACGGGGATCTTCAACGAAA
>JAIPER010000120.1 GCA_021737115.1 Desulfohalobiaceae bacterium | reverse complement strand
GCTGCAGAGGACTTCGGGAGACCTAAAGCGGGGCTTTTGGGATCCTCTGAGACTCACTCCCGTCTCCCGGCCGCTTACAGGGGGGGCTCCACCGGATGGGAGTCTTTGGCCTCTTCCTTCTTCGTCGGGGTGATCCGGGAGGCCAGCTTGATGTTGAGCTGGGACTGGGTCGTGCTCTTGCTGAACAGGGGAAAACCCCTGCTGTCCAGGGCCACCGATCGAAATTCGATTTCTATGTCCACGGCGAACTCATGCCCTGCCTCCGACATCCTGGCGGACAGATCAGTGACCGTGGTCTTGAAGACCTCGGCCACTCTTTTCCCGGTATTCTTTGCAGGCTTTGCAGAATTCGCCATGTTTTCTCCTTATGGTCCGACGGAAATAGTTCGGCTCTTCTTGGCCACAGGGCAGGGGCGGCTTTCACTCCCCATGGAAAGCAGTGTGCCGAGAGGCTACTCTTCTTCCATGCGGATGTCGGTCTCGATGTCGCCCGAAAGGTTCAGATCAATGTCGCCCCGGGTGTCTGGATGGAGATAATCCCCTTCGAGGTTGACCTTGAGGGAGATATCGAAATGGACCTGTCCGGAAACCATGGCTCTGGCCTGTTCCGATGAGACATCGGCCGAACGGGAGCTGACCCGGCTGAAGGATTTCTGAAGGGCCACCAGGACGTCGTCCAGGGTCGTTCGTTCGTTTTGCCCTGTTTTTCCGGATTCTCGGGGGGCGCTTTTCTTTTTCGGATTTTGGTTGGCCATGCTCTTGTCCCGGTTTAAAGGTAAGGGTCTCGTTCAGCAGCAGATATTATTCCTCAATGGCGGTCTTCTTGAGGGGTTTGCGCAGCGATTTGACCGCTGTATCCATATCCTCGATCTTGGTCAGCTGAATATTGCGGTCCTGCAGATACTTCTTCAGATTCCGCTCGAAGTTGCTGAGGGTGTATCTGGTGCTGGCCTGAAATACGCTTTCCTGACTGCTGCGGTTGACGAATCCAAAGCCGCCGCTGCCGTAAATGGGGCCCAGGCTGAGGCCTGTCTGTAAGGAGACGTCGTACTCCTTGACTGAGGCGATGCGCATGGTGATGCCTACCTCTATGACCCCGTCTAGATTGACCGTCGGGGCCAGGTCCAGGATCTTGTCCAAATCCAGTTCCGAAGGCAATTGACCATCGTCGTTGGACAGCAGTTGTTTCTGCTGTTCCAGCCAGTCGGCCCAGATACGCCGGTAATCCTCTTCAGTCGAAGTCGCTGCGCTGAGAGGGGCCACAAAAAGTTCCCTGAAGACACTGGTCAAGCTCGTGGTGGTCATGATCCTTCCCTCCTCTTGGATACTGCTCGAAGCTGTTATGGGAAACGGTTTCCAGCGGTCATTGCCGCGGTACAAAGCCCGGGTATGGGCCCGCCCGCCGGTCAGCAGGATTTCCCTCCGATGTTGGGCATCAGGGTCCAATGGACGGACCAGAGCGAGGTGTCTTCATCCCGGCCCAGGCAGACGATGCCGCTGTTTTGAAATCTGATCACCCTGGGTTCCTGTTTGCCGGTGATCAGATAGGCTGCCAGCCGTTCCAGGAAAGGCAGGTGACTGACCAGCAATAACCCCTCGCGCTCCATGAGTTCCGGAGCAACTGCGCCCACATCGTCCAGGGCCTTGATCCCGGAACGTTCGGCTGTGCCCTGCTCCGGGTTCAGGAAAGAGGCCAGTATCTCCGCGGTTTCCCGGGCCCGGTCCTTGGGGCTGTACTCGATGCGCTTGACCCGGACCCGGTAGTCTCGGGCCACCTCGGCGATCCGTTTCGTATCCTTTCTCCCTTGATCGGAGAGCGGACGGTTGGGGTCTTCTTCCTTGGGCCGGCTCAGACCGTGCTGGACAAGATACAAAGCCATGAGATATCCTCCGTGCCTGGATTTAACCGATTGGGATTCAAGGGCGGCTTTTTCCTGAAACAGCCGCGTGAACATAAAGCCTTCTCAGGCCTTGTTTAAACAAACAAAACCGGATCAGTTTTACTATTTGGTGGGTTTGGGCAAAATCGGGTAGTCCTTCGCGGATACTTTGCAAATTGCTGATACAAAAAATGCTCAAGAAAAAACCTTCTGCATTCCCTTCAGTTTAGAAACTTGCGATTTTCAAAGTATAAGCGGAAGAGCACCCATAATCATATTCTTCATAACATAATATCCGGGCCAAAAAATGTCAAAAGAAAAGACGACAATTCAGACATCGTGCACCCATTTTAGCTGACGGGTAAGAGCTCTGAAATATATCCGGCCTCGTCATTTTTCAAGGAGGAAACCATGTCTTTGCAGCAGGAGATTCAGGAGTATTTTCGGAAAAAAGAGATTTCCAAAAAGGAAAAGGAGACGCTGCGAATCGTCGTCGGCGAGTTGCAGCGACAGAAGACGAAAGATGTGTCCGACCCTGAAGTGGTCAAGATTATCAAGAAGCTGGCGGCCTCTGAAAGAGAAATGGGTCAACGCAAGGATCAGGAATATATCGATATCCTGGAGTCGTTTCTCCCTGAGGAGGCCGGAGAAGAGGAGATCACAGAGTGGATCAGGCAGAATATTGATTTCAGCCGCTACAAGAACAAGATGCAGGCCATGAAGGATATCCTGGTCCATTTCGGGCCGGCTGCGGACGGGAACCAGGTCAAGGACATCCTGATGAAGAAGTTCTGACCTCCGGTTTGAGCTCAAACCGGGGGTGGCTGCTTTTGATGCCGCGATCGCCGCAGGGCCAGGGTGACATTGGCGATAAAGATGAGCAGGGCACCGGTCCATCCGGCCGCAGTCAGAGGCGGGTCGCCGGCTACATACGGTCCCAGCATGGCGGCCAGGAGGATGCGGGTCGAAGAGATGATTCCCCCTTCTACTGCGGTTACGTACAAAAAACCTATGGTCAACAGGTACTGGCCAATGATCCCGTACAGCCCGCACATCATGAGGTAATACAGCTCCTCTGCATTGGGCCAGAATATGTAGTCGTGAAAGACGGCGTACATGACAATGGTCCCCAGGCCGAACATGTAGAAGAGGATGGTCTCGCTGTCGTGGTAGCGCCGGCTGATGTTCAGCAGGAGAATGGCAAACCCTGCGCTGATGCCGGAGATCAGACCCCAGATGTTTTTGAGATCCGGTTCGATTTTCCCGGGGGAAAGGATCAGCCAGATACCGACAAAGGCCACGAAGACCATGGCCAGGGCCAGGCCGTCCCGCTGTTCCTTCAGGAACAGCCAGGAGAGCAGGGCCAGAAAGATGGGATAGGACATGTTGAGGATGTTGCCCTCGGCCAGGGAGGTCAGGGCCACTGCCTTATAGAAGCACATGACCGCCAGACAGTTGAACAGGGTTCGGCCGACGAGCAGATCGTATCTTCGCGGGGAAAGCCCCTGGCCTTTGATCACCAGCAGCAGACAGATGGCTGCAAACCCCAGGAGAAAGCGGAAGAAGGCGAAATAGGAGGCATCGATGTCCACCTTTGGCCCGGCCCAGCGGATAACGGCTGTGGCCAGATAGAAACAGAAGGCGGAGGCGAATACGGCCAGCCAGCCGAGAAAGACCTTGAGCCGGGAGTGGGCCTGGGAGGGATCTGCTTGAGGCGACATGGTGGGGATATGGAGACAGGAATTAATGAGATTTGGAAGATTCGAGCCACTGAAGGGTCTGCTCGAAGTCGAGGGTCTTTTCGTAGATGGCCTTGCCGGTGATCACCCCGGCCAGGCCGTCTTTCTGCAGAGGGAAGAGTCTCTGGATGTCTTCCAGGGTCTTGACCCCTCCGGCGGCGATCACCGGGAGAGCGGTGTTTTCAAGGACCCGCTTCACCCCGGCCAGATTGACCCCGGACTGCATCCCGTCCCGGTCAATGTCGGTGTAGATCAAAAAGGCCACGCCCAGTCGTTCGAGTTCAGGCAGGACCTGATCGATGGTCAGGCCGCTGTCCTGAACCCAGCCCTTGGATTTGAGCCTGCCCTGGTCCGCATCCAGGGAGACCCCTATCCGTCCCGGAAATTCGCGGCAGAGCTCCGCCAGTCCCTCTTTATCCTCCAGGGCCATGGTCCCGATGATCAGCCGGCTGACTCCGGCCTGAAAATAGCGGCGAGCGGTCTGCAGCCGGCGGATGCCTCCCCCGAGCTGGACCGGGCATCCGCTCCGGTTGCAGATTCGTTTGACGATCTCGAAATTGACGGGTTCTCCCTCGAAGGCTCCGTCCAGATCCACGACATGCAGCCACTCGGCCCCTAACCCGGCCCAATGCAGGGCTATCTGAACCGGATCGTCGGAGAAAACAGTCATCTCACCGGCTTTGCCCTGTTTGAGCCGGACACATTTTCCCCCTTTGATATCAACCGCCGGAAACAGGATCACAGTCCAAGCTCCCTTATCCCTTGTACAATGCCTTCCCTGGCCAGATCTTTGGCCGAGATCCATCTTCCATGCCGCTTGAGAAAACTGGCCAAACTCAGGAGGTTTTCGAACAAAGGCTGTTGTTCCTGTTCAAAATGAAAACGGTCCTCTATTTCCTGGTTCCGGACATCCAGGAGATAGAGGTCGAAAACCACCCTGGCTGGTTGTTCCGTCCCCCATTCTCCTCCTTGTCGCTCCTGCCAGTCAAAGAGTTGGGGCAGCAGCAGATAGTCAGCCGGAATGCATCGTCCGACCAGGGACCAGTAGCGAAGAGCGGAAAGCCTTTCCTCGGGGTGCTCCTGGAGTACAATCTCCCGGCACTGCCTGACCAGAGCCAGACTTCGGAACTGTTTCCTTTCCCTGGTTTCGAGCTCTGCTTCCAGGATCTGATCCAGGGAATGAAGGACCTTCTGATCGACTGTGGTCAGGGTTGGAAGCTTGCTTTCAGGGAACAGCTCCCGGCTGCTGTCGGGGATGGAAAACCCGGCCACAGCCAGGCTGGCTTCCCGGGGCAGGGGTTCAACCTGTGTCTTGGGGGCGCATCCAGAGACCCAGAGTATGACACAGACAAGTATCGGGACTGCACTTTTGAAGATGTTCAATCCAGTCTCCCCTTTGTGCTTAAGATTCCTGATCGGTCCGGGGCCAGGGCTTGGCGAAGACTCAACCCCACTCCCTTGCAGGCCGATTCAATGAGATGGTGGCCGTTTCGTCCGTAACAAAAATTGATGTGGAGATTCATCCCGGCTCTGAAGGCCAGGGATTTGAAGAATTCCCGCCAGAGGTCCTTTTCCTGATTGAAGATCGTATCCGGCAGGATTTGATCGTGATACACCAGGTAGGGACGTCCGGAGATGTCGATGGCCACCTCGCTCAGGGCTTCATCCATGGGCACTCTGGCCCAGCCCACCCGTGTCAGTCCGGATTTGTCCCCGATGGCCCGGGACAGGGTCTCCCCCAGACAGAGTCCCGTGTCTTCCAGGGTGTGATGGGCGTCCACCTCCAGGTCCCCTTCGGCCGTCAGCTCGAGGTCGAATCCGGCCCAGAATCCGAGCAAGGTCAGCATGTGATCCGCAAATCCCAGGCCTGTTTTGATTTGGACCTGACCGCTGCCTCGAAGGGCTATCTTGACCTGGATCCGGGTCTCTTTGGTCTCTCTGCTGTATTCGGCCTGTAAGTCCGTCATAGCTATTCTGTTGCCTTTGCTGGTTGTTGTTGCAGGTTTAAAGGCCGCAGACCAGCAACTCCCGCCACTGCTCACCGTCCTCTTCCCTCAGCTTCTTTTTGACCGCTTTTGTGAAATTTTTCCGTAAGCTATTAAAGTTTCCGACTCGCTCAGACTGGTCTTTTCTTCCGGCCTCCCCTTGAGGCGGCGCTCATATGAAACTTCAAGTCAAGTTATTGGAAACTATCTATGATCGTAAATTTAATTAATTATATGTCAGATTTGCCAGAGGCAAATCTGACAACTGAATCACCGGTCACGCTTTTGACTCCCGGCTTTCGGCCTTTTCCTGTTTCTTCTTCTCCCGCTCGGGCTCCTTCTTCCCGAAAAAGTAGGCGATCCAGATTCCGACCTCATAGAGGATGATCAGGGGGCCGGCCATGAAGGTCTGGGTGAAGACATCCGGGGGGGTGAGCATGGCCGAGAGCATGAAGGCCACCAGAATCGAATACTTCCTGACTTTTCTCAGTTTCCGGGAGCTGACCAGGCCCAGCCGGGCCAGGAAGAAGATGACCAGCGGCAGTTCGAAAACCACCCCAAAGGCCAGAAGCAGGCGGAAGGAAAAGGAAAATCCCTCGCGCATGCTGATCATGGGCTCGATATTGATATTGGCAAAGCCCATGAAAAATTTATAGGCATAGGGAAAGATGATGAAATAACCGAAAATGCTCCCGCTGATAAACAAAAGGGCCGAGCAGAGGGAAATCGGGAAGATGTACTTCCGTTCGTTGGAGTACAGTCCGGGTTTCACAAAGAGCCAGAGCTGGTAGAAAATATAGGGGGAGGTCAAGAAGAGTCCGGCCACGAAGGCGGTCTTGATATAGGTGAAAAAGGCCTCGTGGGGCGCGGTGTAGATCATGGAGCTCCCTTCGGGGAAGGCCTCGAACAGAGGGAGCATGAGCCAGGTGAAGAGCTGTTTGGCAAAGGCGTAGCAGGCCAGCATCCCCAGGAAGGCCGCGATGGCGCACTTGGTGATGCTCTTGCGCAGCTCATCCAGGTGGTCCAGAAAACCCATTTCCCCTGCTTGGGTTCTCGTTTGTTCCGTCTCAGGGGAATCAGGCATTCCGCTTTTCCTCCGGATCCTGGCTGCTCTTTTGCGTGGCCCGGGATTCTTCGTCGGTATCTTCCCGGCTGCTGCCGGATTCTCTGGCCGAGGCATCTTCGCGGTCCAGGTCTTCGTCCGGGCCTTCCTGGTGGGTTGTGGCTAGCACGTCAGCCTCCTGATCCCAGACTGTTTCCGTTTCTTCTTCAAGGCCCCTGCTCTCGGGAAAGCCGGTTTCGGCGGATACAGGCCCGCCGGGTTGCGTGGCCTGTTCCGGATCCTGATCCTCCCTCCGGGGCTTTTGCTCCTTTTCCTCCTGCTCCATCTCCGCCAGGTGGGTTTCCATGTCAATGGTTCGTTTGACGTCCGAGCTCATTTTCTTGAACTCGGCCATGCCTTTGCCCAAGGCCTTGGCCACCTCGGGCAGTTTTGAGGGGCCTATAACCAACAAGGCCACGACCAGGATGATCAGAACTTCAGTTGTCCCTATTCCAAACATGATCCATACCCTCCGTTTACTCCCATTCGATTGTGCTCGGTGGCTTGGAGGAGATGTCAAAGACCACCCTGTTGACTCCCTTGACTTCATTGATGATCCGGTTGGAGATCCCGGCCAGGACCTCCCCGGGCAGACGGGACCAGTCGGCGGTCATGGCGTCTTTGCTGTCCACTATCCGCAGGGCGACCACGGGTTCGTAGGTCCGTTCGTCTCCCATGACCCCGACTGTCTTTAAGGGGAGAAGCACGGCAAAGCCCTGCCAGACTTTGTAGTACCAGCCCGTGGCCATCAGTTCGCTGTGCACGATCTTGTCTGCCCTTTGCAGGATGTCCAGCCGCTTTGGGGTGACCTCGCCGATGATCCTGATGGCCAGGCCGGGGCCGGGAAAGGGGTGGCGCCAGACCAGAAAGTCGGGCATCCCGAGTTCAACCGCCACCTTCCGCACTTCGTCCTTGAACAGTTCCCGCAATGGTTCCACCAGCTTGAGCTTCATTTTTTCCGGAAGGCCTCCGACATTGTGATGGCTTTTGATCACCGCGGATGGTCCTTTAAAGGAAATACTCTCAATGACGTCGGGATAGAGGGTGCCCTGGGCCAGAAAGGCGACTCCGGGGATCTTTGCGGCTTCCTGCTCAAAGACCTCGATAAAGGTGTTGCCGATGATCTTGCGTTTTTCTTCCGGATCTTCGACCCCCTGCAGTCTGGAGAGAAAAGTCTCCCGGGCCTGGACAAAATGAAGATTGAGATCGAAATGGTCCTGCAGGTACTGGACCACCTCTTTGCCTTCATCCTTCCTGAGCAGGCCATTGTCCACGAAGATGCAGTGCAGCTGCTTACCAATGGCCTTGTGCAGCAGGGCGGAGACCACCGTGGAGTCGATCCCGCCGCTTAGACCGCAGACCACCTGCTGATCCTTGATCAGTTCCGGCAGCTGGATCATGAGGTCATCCACAAAGGAGGCCATACTCCAGTCGGCCCTGGCCTGAACGATTTCAAACAGGAAGTTCCTGATGATCCGGGTGCCCTCTTCGGTGTGGGAGACCTCGGGATGGAACTGCAGGCCGTATATCTTCTTGTGGGGATTGGCCATGGCCGCCACCTCCACCTGGTCCGTGCATCCGGTGATCGTAAAACCGGGCGGAACTAACAGAACCTTGTCCCCATGGGACATCCAGGCCTGGGAGGATGCGTCCGTCTGAATCCCTTTCCAGAGGAGGCTGTCACCGCTTAAAGAGAGTTGGACCCGGCCGTATTCCCGATCCGTGGCCGGCGTCACCGTACCGCCCAGTTTTCGGGCCAGGTACTGCATGCCGTAGCAGATGCCCAGGATGGGAAGACCAAGTTTCAGTATGTCCTGGTCCAGGCCGGGAGAATCGGGATCGCAAACGCTGGCCGGACCTCCGGACAGGACCAGGCCGGTCGGTCCCAGAGCCTGCAGATCCGCGCAGGTGATGGTGCAGGGGTGGATTTCCGAGTAGACCCCGGCCTCCCGGATGCGTCTGGCGATGAGCTGAGTGTATTGCGACCCGAAATCGAGGATGATTATTTTATCAGCTATACTTACGTTCGACATAAATAGTTTTTTGGGTTCATTTGTTTTCAAAAAAAGCAGGCCTGCTGAGGAAAAGGGATTCTTCACTCGCAGACTCGTTCAGAATGACAAGCAAAGGTAAACGTTCAATAGTGTCATTCTGAGTGAGTCCGCGAACGAAGAATCTCTCTGCCAAGGGCAGGGTTATTCAATATGCACGAAGTTTCTATCTCGATCAACCTGGCAGCTGTGGACTTGAGCTTTATTGTAACAGCATATATGTGTATTGTAATAAATATTCGATAGTTAAATTTCAGGCCTGCCAGAGGCAAGGCTGACATCTGTCCACTGCCCACCGAACTCCGAACACCGACGTCCGATGTCCGACCACTGACCACCGAGCTCTTCCCTATGATCTATGCTCTATGCCTCTTCATCCCAGCATTCCAGTAAATCGGTGTGTCAGTATGTCAGTATGTCAGTGAATCAGTATCCACATATCCACCAATTTACTGACTCACTGATTCACCGGCTACTGTCCTCTTCCCTATGCCCCATGCCT
>JAIPER010000119.1 GCA_021737115.1 Desulfohalobiaceae bacterium | reverse complement strand
GGACCCCGAAGGCGTCGGCGGCAAGCATGAAGATATTCTCGGGATGGGGACCGGTTCCCTTGCGGATGGTGTTCGGGATATGGGCCAGAGGGTAGGCGGCTCTGGTGTTTTCGGTCAGGGAGTCGTTGTCCAGATCCAGTTGTCTGGTGGCCATGTCCATGTACACGTTTTCCAGAATTGTCCCGAACTTGCGGGTGCACTCATAGATTTCAGGCTCGGCCTCCTTGGAGAGGCGGATCACCTTGGCATAACAGCCGCCTTCGAAGTTGAAGACCCCTTTATCATTCCAGCCATGTTCGTCGTCTCCGATCAGTCTGCGGTCGGTGACCGTTGACAGGGTGGTCTTCCCGGTTCCGGAGAGTCCGAAATAGAGGGCGGGGTCTCCTTCTTCGCCGATATTGGCTGAACAATGCATGCCCAGGATGGATTGCTGGGGCAAGAGGTAATTCATAACCGTGAAGATGGTCTTCTTGATCTCGCCGCCGTAGCTGGTGCCCCCGATCAGGGCCAGTTTTCGGCCGAAGTTGATCAGGACAAAGGCCTCGGAATTGGTGTGATCCAGTTCCGGCAGGGCCAAAAAGCCCGGGGCATGGATCAAGGTGAACTCCGGGAGGTGATTTTCAAGGACCCTCTGGGACTTGATCTGGATGAACAGGTTTCTGGCGAAAAGGCTGGCCCAGGCGTCTTCGGTGATGATCCTGAGCGGCACCTGATGAGCGCGGTCGGCCCCGGCATAACAGTCCTGGACAAAGATATCCTTTCCCTGGAGGTAGGACAGGAGCCGGATGTGCATCCGATCGAAATCATCGGCTGAAAATTTCTTGTTTTCAGGCCCCCACCAGATCTGATCCTCGGAACTCTCCTCCGCGACGATGAACTTGTCATGCGGGGAACGACCGGTGTATTTGCCGGTTTTGACCACCAGTGGCCCTAAGTGGGCCATGCGTCCCTCTTTCCGGTTGAGGATTTCTTCGTAGAGGATCGGAGTGGGGAGGTTGTGATACACGTTGCCGACGCTGCTCAGTCCAAGGTCTTTCCCGATTTGATTCATCTGTTGCTCCAGTGTTTTGGGTTTTGTGAACCATATATGCGGTCTGAGTCGCCGGAAGGCAGCATGCGGGGGCTCAAACCGGATATGAGATTGAAGAGAGTCGAACCAGGCTCGCCAATCACCGAAAAGCTCGCCCGGATACTTCTGGAAAAAAGAGGCCTGAAAATGGTTCCGGTGAAAGAGACTGGATGCCTGGGAAAAGATTATGGTTACCAAAAAAAGGAAAGTTTGCAAGGTGAAATTTCGGCCTGGCCGGGCTGGCCCCGGTTTAGACCCGGAGCTTCTTCCGAGTCAGGGATTGCAGGCCAGAAAGGGGCAAAAGTTCAGGGCCTGACTGGTCAGCTTTTTTCTGCCTTTTGTTTCAAAATACAGGATCAGTGGGGGGTTGACCGTCAATCCGGGGCGGGCGTTTTTTATCCCCTGCACCAGGACCAGCCCGGCCCGCAAGGTCTCCCGGGAATGAATGAATTGTATCCGTTTGGGTTCAAGACGGTATCGGCTCAGACTCAGCAGAAGCGGGGTCAGGGATTCCGCCAAGTAGACCAGGGTCATTTTCCCCCGGTTTTTGACCAGGTAGGCCCCGGCCCGCAGAAAGTCGTCCAACCCGGCCGAGGTCTGGAAGCGGGCCGTGTTCTTGTCGACCCTGTGGGAGAGTCGACCCTGGTTCGCGGGCCTGTAAGGGGGATTGGCCAGAACATGATCAGCGCTTTCCGGCCTGAGCCGTTTTTCGGTATTGATCTTGCATACATCCTGGACAAGGGGGGAGAAACCGGACTGAAGTCCCAGGTGCAGACAGTTCTGTCTGGAAAGCTCGATCATGTCCCGGGAAATGTCCACACCGGTCACTTTGAGTCCAAGCCCGGGATTTTTTAAAAGAAGAGCGAAGGAGACCACCCCGCAGCCGGTCCCCAGATCGATGACCCGTTCTCCGGCTTTGAATCCGGGATAACAGGCGAGCAGCAGGGAATCCAGACTGAAGCGATAGCCCTGCTCCGGTTGCTTCAGCCCCCGGGGAAACATCAACTGGTTCTGATTGTGGTTCATGGACGCCGCCCGGCCAGGCTGCCGATCATCCGGGTGATCATTCTGGTTTCAGGGAGTTGAAAACAGGAGGCGATCAGATAGTACAATCCCGCCCAGGCCGGTATCAAAAGCAGGGCCGCCCAGCCCCAGTCAGCCGTCAGAAAACTGCCGCCGCCAATGACCAGGCTGGAAAGGGTCATGATCAGGATATTTTTGTCCCAGCTGAACCAGGCCCCGCTTTTTCTTCTGAGACAGAGGCCGAGAAGGACGACGTTGGCCCAGGAGGACAAGGAGACGGCCAGGGCCAGGCCGGTGTGGGCCAGGGGCTGCATGAGCAAAAGTCCGAGGCAGAGGTTCAACAGGAGACAGACGATAGCGATCTTGACCGGAGTCCGGATGTCTTCCTGGGCGTAGAAGGCCGAGACCATGGACCTGATCGAGCAGAAAGCGGGCAGCCCCAGGGAATACCCAATCAAAGCCAGAGATGTCCCCTGGGCGGCTTGCAGGCCGAAGGCGCCCCTGCTGAACAGGGTCTGGACCAGGGGGTCATTCAGGCCGATCAACCCGGCCGTGGCCGGCAGACTGATGAACAGGGTCAGACTGATGGTCTGATCCAGGGTGCTCAAAAACTCCCGTTTCTTTCCGGAGGCGGCCAGACCGGCCAGTCCGGGCAGGGCCGCGGTACTGATGGCCACCCCGAAAATCCCGAGGGGGAATTGGACCAGGCGGTCCGCGTAGTAGAGAAAGGAAATGCTGCCCTGGGCCAGGAAGGAGGCCAGGATGGTGTTCAAGACGATATTCAGCTGGTAGACCGCCGCCCCCACGACGCTGGGCAGCATGAGCCAGGCGACTTTTTTGAGGTTCTGGTTGTTGACCGGCGCAGGGCCTTTCCAGGAAAAGCCCTGTTTTTTCAGAAAGGGAAGCTGCAGGAGATATTGGCCGAATCCGGCGATCAAAACGCCTACGGCCAGGGCAAAGGGAACGGAACTCCCCGTGCCCACGGCGTAAAGGGCAGAGGAGATCAGCACCAGATTCAGGATGCAGGGGGCCAGAGCCGGAGCTAAAAAGTGGTCCAGAGAATTCAGGATGCCCATGCACAGGGCGACCAGGGAGATGAAAATGATGTAGGGAAAGCAGATCCTGACCAGCGAGACCGTCAGTTCAAAGGTTGGGGCGTGCCGGCTCAGGCCCGGGGCGATCAGATAGGTCAGGGGTCCGGCCGCCGGCAGGACAATTAAGGTGATCAGTCCCAGGACGAGGAGGAGCCAGAGCCTGGTGGATCGGGCCAGGGTAAAGGCCGGGGAGAGTCCCTGTTCCAGTCTGGTCCTGGTAAAGACCGGAACAAAGGCCATGGTCAGCGAACCCTCGGCAAACAACCGCCTGAGGAGATTGGGAATGCGAAAGGCGACGAAAAAGGCATCGCCGAGCGGACCGGCCCCCAGGGCAAAGGCGATGATCACGTCCCGTAAGAAACCGAGTACCCGGCTCAAGAGCGTTGCCCCGGCAACCACGGACGCATTTCTGGCGATTTTTTCAACGATGCTTTTGGTTGCCATGCCTCAAACTTTTTATAGCCTTTAAGAAAAAGTATTTGAATTTATTTGTTATTTGGGATTTGATATTTGTGATTTGCTTCAAGATCGTGATGGTTTAGGTTAACAGAATTTCTTGTCTTTCATGGCACAGAATTACGCGTATGCACTAAAATTCTAGACCTTGTATGGGCCCAAAAAATATCCAAATTCTGGGATACGGGAAAGAATTCTGAATGTATGCCCATCCCCGGCCTGGTGCCCAGGGCCGGGCTCGCGAACGGACCGGAAAAGGGCATTGCCAAACCGGAGGCTCCTGTCCTATACTCAGTCTTTATGTGCAGGAGGGGGGCTCTTTATACTCGTCTGAAACTTCATGATTCTTAAATATATTAAAAATAGTTATACAAGAATGGCCATGGAAAACAACGTTCAGAAATTAAAAGACATTATAGAAGAGCATCATCACTGGCCCTGTCGATACCTGTTCAAATTCATCGTGCCGGTTCAAAAAAAAGAACAGATCCTGGGGCTCTTTGAGCCCAAGGATGACATCAGCCTCAAGAAATCACGCAATGGCCGATATGTCAGCATCAGTGCCAGGTGTCTCATCAATTGCAGTGAAGAGGTCCTGCTGGTGTATCAGGCTGCCGCCAGAATCAAGGGCGTCATCTCTTTATAGTCAGCTTTGTCTCCGGCAAAGCTGACATGTAATTCTATGTTTATGACTGTTTAGTCCGGCTGTTATGTGATTTGGTTAAAGTCCATGACTGCCAGTTTGATCAAGACAGAAACTTCAAAAAATGACGTTGAAGTTTCGCAAAAGGAACGAGGTGAGGGATGTTTATCAAGCTCTTTCTGGCCTTCACACTGATCCCTGTAGCCGAAATTTATCTTTTGATCAAACTCGGAGGGGCCATCGGCGCCTTGAATACCATAGTGGTCGTGATTCTCACCGCCCTGGCCGGGGCCTATCTGGCCCGGCTCGAAGGGATGCGCACCCTGAAGCAGCTTCGGACCAACATGGAACAGGGAGCGATGCCTGCTGGCGAACTCCTGGATGCGCTGATTATTTTTGCGGCCGGCATCGTCCTTTTAACACCGGGTTTCTTGACGGACATTGCCGGTCTCCTCCTTCTCTTTCCCCTGACCAGGCGCTATATCAAGCATTGGCTGAGATCCCGGATCGAAGACAAAATGCGAAGCAGGACCATTGACATCAATCGCTTCTGAAGCATTGTGTAACTATTCAAAATTATCGATACTTACGGGAGAAATAAATTTCAAGGTCGCCGAAATATAAGGCATCGAATACCAGGATACCGATTAATGAAAACCTCAATTTATGACGAGCCTGAGTAGTGCCTGAACGGAACAATATTTCATGGGTTACAGGAATCTTTCTGAGTGCGTGCATGATCTAAAAGTCAGCGGACAGCTGATCCGGATCGAACAGGAAGTGGACCCGTACCTGGAGGTGGGGTCCATCCAGCGCAGGGTCTTCCGGGCCGGGGGGCCGGCTCTTTTGTTCACCAGGGTCAGGGGATGTTCCTTCCCCATGCTGGGCAATCTCTTCGGGACCAAAGAGCGGGTCCGTTTTCTTTTTCGAGACACGCTCAAGGTCTTTCATGAAATGATAAGGCTCAAGGAGGACTTTCGGACCCTGTTCGCCAATCCGGGGCTCTTGTACAGGGCGGGACGATCGCTCTGGAACCTCAGACCCAGGCGGGTGAAAAGCGGGGCTGTATTCTCGGGAACGACCGCGATCTCGGCCCTGCCCCGGCTGGTCTCCTGGCCGAGAGACGGAGGGGGGTTTATCACCCTGCCCCAAGTCTACAGTGAAAACCCCGAGCGTCCCGGCTTCAAATCCTCCAATCTGGGCATGTATCGCATCCAGCTGGGCGGAAACCGCTATGCGCCGGAGCGGGAGGTCGGGCTGCACTATCAGATCCATCGCGGCATCGGCAATCACCATGCCAAGGCCCTGGAAAAAGGGGAGCCCCTACCGGTGAACGTCTTTGTGGGTGGGCCTCCGGCCATGACCCTGGCCGCAATCATGCCCCTTCCCGAAGGTGTGCCGGAGCTGTTTTTTGCCGGATGCTTAAACGGGCGCCGCATCCAGGTAGCTCGAACGGACAACGGGCTGATTACACCGGCTGAAGCCGATTTCTGCATTACAGGTCATGTCTGGCCAGGTCATGAGCTCCCGGAAGGGCCTTTTGGGGATCATCTGGGCTATTACAGCCTGACCCACGAGTTTCCGGTCCTGAGCGTGGACCGGGTCTATCAGCGCAAAGATCCGATCTGGCCTTTCACCACGGTCGGCCGTCCCCCCCAGGAGGATTCGGTGCTCGGGGAATTCATCCACGAGTTGGTGGGGCCTCTGGTCCCTTCGGTGTTCCAGGGAATTCACCAGGTCAAGGCCGTGGATCAGGCCGGAGTGCACCCCCTGCTGCTGGCTGTGGGCAGTGAACGGTATGTGCCCTTTGCCGAGGACAGGGTGCCCCAGGAGCTCCTGACCAATGCCCACGCCCTGTTGGGATCCACTCAGACCGCTCTTTCAAAGTATGTCCTCATCGCTGCCCGGGAAGACGATCCAGGTCTGGATGTTTCCAGAATACCGGAGTTTTTTCAGCATGTCCTGAAGCGGGTGGACTGGAGCCGGGACCTGCATTTCATCACCAGGACCACCATGGATACGCTGGACTACACCGGAATCAGCCTGAATCAGGGCTCAAAGGTGATCCTGGCGGCCGCCGGGAATCCCAGGCGGAGTCTGGGGACTTCGCTGCCGGACTGCCGCTGTGGGAGGTTTGTGGACCAGGTGCTCTTTGCCCCGGGGATCGTGCTGATCACAGGGCCGAAACATGAATTGGGCCGGGATACCCGGGACAGGGAGGTCATTCGGTTTTGCAGGGACCTGGAACGGGTCAGGGGCCTTGATTCTGTTCCCCTCATGGTCGTCGTGGATGACAGCGAGTTTACCGCCCGGTCCTGGGACGATTTCCTGTGGGTGACCTTTACCAGATCTGATCCGGCTACGGATATATACGGCCTGCACCCGTTTACCAGGTGCAAGCACTGGGGCTGCGGCAGCACCCTGGTCATCGATGCCAGGATCAAGGCCTATCATGCCCCGGTCCTGGAGCCCGATCCCGCGGTTGAAAAAAAAGTGGATCAGTTGGGGGCTCCCGGAGGGGTTCTGCACGGAATCGTTTGAACAGTGCGAACGAAGAACCAGCAACCAGTAACCAGTAACCAGTAACCAGAACCAGGACCAGGAACCGTGCACCGTGAACGTTGAACCGTCGCCATATGGATATTCTTCAGTGGATTAAACATCATCTTGCGGATCGCCAGGTCGTGGCCCTGCTCTTGCTTCTGGGCTTCATCGTCGTTGTCTTTTTGACCGTTGGCCGTTTTTTGACGCCGATCATCGTCAGCCTGGTCCTGGCCTATCTGCTCGAAGGCCTCATTCAGCAATTGGAAAAGTTCAAGGTGCCACGATTTGTCGCGGTCAATTCGGTGTTTATCGTCTTTATGCTGGCTTTTCTCTTCCTCCTGCTGGGTCTGGCCCCGAAGCTCTACAGGCAGATAGGTCAGCTGGTCCAGTCCATGCCCAGGATGGTCGCCGCCTGGCAGGACAGGCTCCTCCTGCTGCCCGAGAAGTACCCGGAAGTATTCACTGAAAACCAGGTCAACATGATCGTGGACAGCATCAGCACGCAGATCGGGAGGCTGAGCCAGAATATCCTCTCGGTTTCCATGGCCTCTGTCCTGGGCTTGATCGAGGTAGTGGTCTACATCGTCCTGGTCCCGGTGGTGGTCTATTTTTTTCTCAAGGACAAAGACAAGATCCTGATCTATTTCTACCGGTTCCTGCCTGAGAACATCGATCTGGCCGGCAGGATCTGGAAGGATGTCAACCACAAAACCGCCAGGTTCATCCAGGGCAAGATCTGGGAGACACTGATCGTCTGGGGGGTGAGTTATGTCGCTTTTTTTCTGCTCGGCCTGCAGTACTCGATTCTGCTCAGTTTTCTGGTCGGTATTTCAGTCATCGTGCCCTATGTCGGGGCGACCGTAAGCACGGTGATCGTCCTGCTGGTGGCCTTCTTCCAATGGGGGTGGGGTGCGCACTTTGCCTATATTTCCATCGCGCTCCTGTTCATCCTGGTCTTAGACGCCAATCTGCTCGTGCCCCTTTTGCTCTCGGAAATCGTCAATCTCCATCCCCTGGCGATTATCATCGGGATTCTGGTCTTTGGGGGGATGTGGGGGATATGGGGAGTCTTTTTCGCCATCCCCCTGGCTACTCTGATCAACGCTATCATTCGGGCCTGGCCCAGTGCGAAACAGCTGGAAAAATCCGGGTGAATGAATCCTGGACCATGGATAAGAGAAAGAGTACAAATTTCAGCTCACTGGAAAGAGCTCTGTATTTGAAACTATAATAGAGGAGAGCCATGCAGGACAAACACGGAGTGTACTATTATCCTCAGCCTGAGGAAAAGCGATTGAAGATGTATGTCCGGGTCAATGACGGGATCATTGAATTTCGGCCTGATCACAGCGAAAACCCGAAATTGTGGGAAGAACACGGCTGGATCAGCTATGAGACGGCCAGAAAAGCGGCCCGGGCTTCCAGGGAACGGGGAGCCGATTACCCGTTGCATCTGTATGATTTTGAAGTGGCCCTTGGTGTTTTGAAGGAGTCTGCTCCGTAATCAAGAGAGGGAGTTGTTGTGAGCAATAATAACTGGATTGATGAGTTTGAGGAACCAAAGGAAGACATGAACCCGATTGGAAAAAAAACGAATCGTTTCAAAGGCAGCGACCCTGAAGGACTCAAAAAATATGCCCTCTGGGGCGGGTCCGGGTTGATCCTGTTGCTGTTGATCATCATCGCGTTTCGCGGTTGCGGCTCAACGCCGGACGGTGCGATTCGTGAGCTCCAGAGCAGATTGTCTTCAGTCGAGGACAAGCTGATCAGTTTGGAAGCACAACAAGTCAAGCAGCAGGAACTGAGCAAACGCTCTGACCGGCAGGAGGATTTTCAGGTCCTGGTCCATCGCCTTGACTCCCTGGACAAGAGGGTCAAGGAGCTCGAAGAAGCGGTGGCCGGGATCGGCAAAAAAAAGAAAGAAGGGCAACGGGCCGCTGGAACAAGTGCAGCTGGAGATACCGACTTTCTTAGAGAGAAAACCTACACGGTCCAGTCCGGGGATACCCTGTACAGCATCGCCCAGAAGTTTGGGGTCTCGGTCAGCGACCTCCGCCGCTGGAATGACCTGGGCGGTGAAGATGTCATCCGCCCGGGTCAGGAATTGGTGGTTGTCCCGGATTCAGCCGAGTAAAACCAGGGAGAGAAAATGGCGAGACAGAATTTGAACAAGTATCGGTTCTCGATGCTCCAGAAACACCTCAAACAGGAAAACCCTTTGCTTGGAGATGTCCTGGAGATGTTTAAAAAACTGGACCGGATCGGCAGAGGTTTGGGCTATCTTGAAAAAGGGGGTTCTTTTGCCCTGACCACCTCCTGGTGGCCCCTGATTTCGGCCCTGGGGACCTATTCTTCCGGCAAGTCGTCGTTTATCAATTATTATCTGAAAACCGACCTGCAGAGTACCGGAAATCAGGCTGTAGACGACAAGTTTACCG
>JAIPER010000118.1 GCA_021737115.1 Desulfohalobiaceae bacterium | reverse complement strand
GGAAACGCGCACCACCGAACGGATCAAGCACATCCTGAGCCAGCTTGACGTGGAACTCGTGGACCTACCCGGCCTCGAGACCGGGGCGGTGGGTCTGATTCGAGGGCGCGCCCCCGGTCCGGTCCTGGGTCTGCGGGCGGATATCGATGCTCTGCCCCTGCAGGAAATGAACGAGGTTCCCTACAAATCGACGATAGCTGGTATGATGCATGCCTGCGGCCATGACGCCCACACCGCGATCATGCTCGGCGTGGCCAAGCAGATCAAGGAAGATGGCCTCTGGCGGCGGCTAAAGGGTACGGTGAAGCTCGTGTTTCAGCCGGCCGAGGAAGGCATCGCCGGGGCCAAACGGATGATCGAACTGGGGGTGCTGGACAACCCCGCAATGGACCGCATCCTGGCCGGACACATGATAAACGATCTGCCCTGCGGGAGCATCGGCTGGTTTGATGGACCGTCCCATGCCGCATCCGACATGTTCAGGCTGGAAATCAGGGGACAGGGGACGCATGGGGCCCGTCCCCATCAAGGCCGTGATCCGATCATGGCCGGGTCTTATTTTGTGGCCGCGGTCCAGAGCATCGTCAGCCGGAACATCTCCCCCATGGAGAGCGGGGTGATTTCCATCGGCGGCTTCCATTCCGGGACCGCATCGAATATCATTCCGGCTACGGCAGAACTCAATGGCACGGTTCGCTCGCTGCAGCCCGAGGTCCGGGACCTGTTGTTTCAACGCCTGCAGGAGCTTGCCGACGGGGTGGCCTCCATGTTCGGGGTTGAAACCGATTTGCAGCTTTTGGAAGGGGTGCCGCCCAATGTGAACGATCCCAAGGTCAGCCGGTTTCTGGCGGCTGCGGCCGAAGCGGTCCTGGGGAAGGAAAGGGTGCTGCTGGAGTCGCCATCCATGGGCGGCGAGGACTTCGCCCTGTTCACCCAACGGGTGCCCGGGGCCATGATCCGGATCGGGTCCGGCAATCGAACCGATGGAAAAATCCACCCCCTGCATTCGCCGTATTTTGACATCGACGAAGCCAGCCTGGTCCATGGGGTGCGGGTCTTTTACCAGGCAGTTCAAATGTATCTGCTGTGACGGCAAGAACCGTATTCAAAACCAAAGCTGGCTTCGCTCGCAACCCAAATTGAATAGAACATGTTTCAAGATCGTGATGGTTTAGGTTAACAGAATTTCTTGTTTTTCATAGCACAGAATTACGCGTAAGGCACTAAGCCCGGCGGGAAGTCCGCAATTTTGCCCTTGACCCGGATCAGGGTTTTCTTTACCATCCGACTATTCACGGTAATGGTTGTGAATTTTATTGAATCAACCCTCAGGCCTTTGAAAAACACATCCCCAAAAGCCAAACCCACGAACGAGAAACCAGCATGACCGATCAGGAAACATTCCTTCAGGAGACCCAGGATGGCCTGAACGAAATCGTCAAGCCCTATCAGGTGGAAATCAATCGACGCCAGCGCATGGCCGATTTCATCAAGACCTGTATGCGCTGTGCCGGCCGAAACGACTTTCTTCAACTGGATGAACTGCTCAGGACCAAAATGGCCCGGGACATTCTGGAAGAAGAAGCGCTCATGGAAACCGAATCCCTTTTCCAGGAACTGCGGGCTTACGCCAGCGAGCAAGTGGATCGTTACCGGATGGCGTTTATCGAAGACCTTACGAACCTGGTCCATGAAGCGGATCTTCCAATCAGCATTGATTTTCCCAGGTTTCAATCCCTTCCGGGAATCTGGGGGGAAATCGATTTTTCAAACCGAACCACCACCATCAACAAAAAGCGGCTTAAATCCATCGACCCCCGGCGAATCGTGACGGCCCTGCTCCGGATCAAGAAACAGCTCTATGACCGGCCTTATGATCCCCAGACCTTCATTGACGGTGTATTTGATGTCTACAACAGCATTCTCCGAAAAGAGAATCAGTCTTTCGGCGCCAAGGTTCCGGCCCAGCGGCTCTATCTGGAATACGTGATTTCCCTGCAGAGCAAACCCTTTTTTCAGGACATGGACAAAGGAAAATTCCGCGGATACAGCGGGGATCAGTTCAGTGTGGATTTGTGGCGCTATTTTCAGTCGGAAATCGGGGGGACATCCAGCGGGCATGTGCTCAAAATGACGCCGGGCAGGATCAGCGCCCTGTGGCTCATTGACAGTCATGGCGAAAAACGGCAGATCACCGGCATATCCTTTGAGGAGAAAGAAGACTGATGTTACACCAGGAGATGGATCGCTTGAAACCATTTGAGGCCAGGGCCATTATCGAGGAGCTCAGAAAAGGGAGCGTGCCGGTGGATTACGTGCCGTTCTTTACGGTGGGACGGGAAAACTGGCTGACCCTCATCGAAGATGATCTGGACAACTATATAGCCCAGGGCGGCGCCAAGGTCCGATTTCTGAGCGGCGATTACGGGGACGGTAAAACCCACTTCATGTCCGTGATCCGACATCTGGCTCTGAAAAAGGGTTTTGCCGTATCTTTTGTGGTCTTGACCCGGGAAGTGCCCATCCATAAATTCGAGGCCGTCTACCAGGCCATCGTAAAGCAGCTCCGGGGCCGGTTTGAGGGTCTGGGCATTCAAAGCCTGCTGGATGAGTATGTCGATGCAGCCGGAAAGGATCTGCTCCGTGAAGATGGCTCGCTGGAGCTGGAAAAACTGACGGCCCTCTCAAACGAAATCCGTTCCCTTCCCGGCATGGACATCAATTTCGCCAATGGGGTGATAGCCCTTTTGAACAATCGACTCCGGCCGCTTGAAGAGACAGAGACCCAGGAGGAACGGGACCAGGAACGCGAGATCCTCCACCTCTGGTTTGAAGGGGGCAAGGTCGCCAAAAAGGACATCAAGCCTTTTCATATCTTTGAGACGGTCAACAAAAACAACAGCAAGAGCTTCTTGAACGCCCTGATCTCTTTTTTGCGGTTTACGGGCTATCAGGGTCTGATCCTGCTCATGGATGAGCTGGAAACCGTCATCAGTCAGGGGAAATCCATCCGCAACGCGGCCTATGAAAACGTTCGGCTGCTCATCGACAATACGGAGCAGGCAGGTTTTCTGCACATCTTTTTTTCCATTATTCCGGACATTCTGGAATCTGAAAAAGGTTTCAAATCCTATGACGCCCTCTGGAGCCGGGTCAGGTCCATCGGCGAAAGCAAGCGGCTCAATTATCGCGGAGTGCTCATCGACCTGCACAGAACACCTCTCAGAACCCGGGAATTGACGGAGTTGGGAAAAACCCTGCGCACCATTCACGGGATCTCCTACCGCTGGAATGCTGAAGGCCGCATCACGGAACAACTCCTCACGGATATCTGCAAGAACCAGAAAAAGATGGGGGTCTTGAGTGAGGTGCGGCTATTCGTCAAACAGGTCATCCGTATCCTGGATATGGGAGAACAGGGAGAGGAGGCTGTGGACGAACTGGATCTCACGGCCCAGATGGTTCAAAGCCAGGAGGAGATGGCCCAGGAAAAAGTGCAACATCTTGAACCCAAATGGGACTCTTAAATAAATGGATCTTGACCCCATCAAGAGCACCATCCAACAGACGCCCAATTTCACCCTGCGGCGGGCCGTTGAACGGCTGCGGGAAGGGATCTTCGATCCCTTTGCCATCCGTTTGCTGACGGCCGGTGAGGACAAACTGGTTCAGGCCTTTCACAGAGGGCTTTCTTCGCCTGAAGAGCCACTGTCCCCCCATCTCTGCATCTGTGGTGATTACGGTCAGGGCAAATCCCACAGTCTTGAATACCTTCGGCAGAAGGCCCTGGCAGACGGCTTTGTAACCAGTTTGATCAACCTGGACCCGCGGGAGATCCCGTTCCACGATTTCAGGCGGATTTACCGGGAACTCCTGACCCGGATCCGTTTCCCGGACCATGAGGGTGATTTTTATTCAAGGTGGAAATCATGGTCCGAAGGTTTTGCCAAACAGGAAAAAAACAACGGCAAGGCCATTTCCGCTATCCTGCCAGATGAAATGCCCCACTTCTTTCGGGCGGTGCTTACGGCCACGGCCCAGAGGACAGTTTCACTGTCAGATCGGAAAAGGGCCTTGAAAAAGCATCGCGGCTACCGGCCCCGGGAATTCCCCTGGTTGCTCAAACGGGCCCTGGCCGGAAGCAGAGTGCCGGTCTACAGGCTGAGACAGGTCTGTCAATACCGCAACGTGGAGTTTTACAGGGAAGCCCCCTTGAAATGCACCGGCCCCCATGACTACCTCACCCAGATATTCTGCATGGGCACGCTGTTCAAACGGATGGGGTACAAGGGGTGGGTGGTTCTTTTTGACGAGGGGGAATCCATTGCCCAGACCCGGATCACCTGCCGATCCAGAAGTTATGAATTCCTTCACCGGTTTTTTCATAACCGCCTGAAGGCCACCGGACTGTATCCGGTCTTTGCCTTTACCCAGGATTTCTTCTTTCAGGTAAAATCGGAAGACTATGAACGGATGCGCAGCACCCGAAAAGGTGAGCTGCCCTGTTTTCAGATGAACTACTCCCGCGAATGGCAGAACCTGACCATCCATCAGCTCCATGACCTGTCTTCCGGGGAATGGCAAGAATTGATCCAAAAACTCTTTCTGCTTCACAGCAAGGTCTACGATTGGCAAACCCTGAACGGACAGGTTTATGGGGAAATGGAAAACATTCTCGCACGAAACGCCCACCGGGAAACCCGGCTCAAAATGCAGGCCCTGGTCAACCACCTGGATGTCATCCATCAAGAACAGATCCTGCGCCCATAACAGCGGCCATCCCAAACCCGCGGTCGAAACGAATTGTGGATTCCCCGCTCCTCAAACTCCCCAACACCTTCCGGGCCTTTTACGGCGCCTTTCAGTCTCTTTTTCCCTTTCAGGTTAAGACCATTGACCCGATCCTTCAGGACAGGGACCTGATCCTGCAATCGGGTACCGGTTCCGGCAAAACCGAAGGGGTTCTGGCCCCCTGCCTGGAGCGGGTGATCATGTCAGGCGGCAGAAACCGTCTGCTTTACGTGGTTCCCACCCGGGCTCTGGCCTTCGATCTGAAACGACGTCTGGCCCCGATCATCACTCCCCGCCTGGGACTGGGTCTGGGGGTTCGTACCGGCGACATCAAGCGGCGCGGGGGCAGGACGCCTCACCTGATGATCACCACTCCCGAATCCCTGGATGTCCTGCTGGGTAGCAGGAATCCCGATCTCCGGGAATGTGTTTCCTTTATTCGCATGGTCATTATCGATGAAGTCCATCCCCTGGTGCATCAGTACCGGGGCCGTCAGTTGGCCCTGGTACTCCAGCGGCTCCGGCGCCGGACGGGCCGGTCCCTGCAGAAAATCGCTCTTTCCGCCACCATCGGCGACCTGGAAGCAATCGAAAGGTTTTTTGATTTCCGAGATTCCAGCGTTCGAATTGTTGACGATGTGCGCAAGGGGATCAGGCCTCATCTGGTCCACCTCAAAAACGAAACCGATGAACTTGTCGCCTTGTTCGACGATCTCTATCACGCCTACAACTACCGTAAAATCCTTTTGTTTGCCAACAGCCGCAATACCTGCGACCGCTTGTTTGCCCTGCTTGGCGCACAGGGGTCTTTCAGCGGGGCCTGCGGTCTTCACTATTCCAATCTGAAGCCTGAAAGACGGCGGGACGTGGAACACCATTTTCGACAAAACCCCCATGCCCTGTGCGTTGCCACCAGCACCCTCGAACTGGGTATCGACGTGGGGGACGTGGATGCGGTGGTCCTGTATGAACCTCCGGATTCTGTATCCGCCTTTCTGCAACGCATCGGCCGGGCCAGTCGGGGAAGGGAAAAAACCGTTTTCTGGGGTATCTGCCGGGGCCCCAGAGCCGGCGAACAGTTGACCCGGTTTTTGGGGCTACTAACTTTGGCGGAACAGGGAATGGTGGAAAAACCCCTTCCCAAGAAACTGTACAGTGTGTTGTGCCAGCAGACGGTCAGTTGTATTTATGAGAAACAGCGCATTTCCTCCGGTGCCATGAAAGATCTGTTTCCTGAAGAAAGCCGGGCCCTCGATGCTATCTTAAACACCATGGACAAAAAAGGCTGGCTGTCCAGGGGCCCTGTCCAGGGTCTGTTCCAGGGCGGATGGCAATACACAAGCGCCCTGTTAGAACACGGCATATGGAGTAATTTTCCCCCGGCCGAAGACGAGTATGCACTGGTGCTGGACAACCGGACCATCGCCGATATTCCAAGGGCCCTGGTCGCGCAGCTGGAACCGGGAGACCGGGTCAACCTGGCCGGCAAAGGCCTGTTGATCACTGAAATCGTCCATTCCCCGGGCGCCGGGCGGGTCCTGGCCCTGCCGTCAACCCAGAGGGACGCGAAAGAGCTCTTCTGGCTGGGTCCCGGTCAGCAGGTGTCCTATGAAACAGCGCAAGCGGTTCGGGAAGTGGTCAAGGGCTCGATTGATAAGGAGACGGGGCTCTTTGTTCGAACCCGCACCCTGCTTGAAAAAGAACGGGAAAAATTTCGAAACGCCGCAACCCTGAAAAACGGTCTGGAGGTTCTTTTGGCCCCGGCCGGGTTGTTTCGCTATCTGACTTATCTTGGATCCGTGGGCAATCTCATCCTTTGCTGGAGCATGAGAGACCACCTGAACCTGTCTGAGGCGGAAGACGTTTATGTGGCCTTTGACGCGGTGGGGGTGGATTGTTCACATCTGATCGATTTCAGCAGACTGCCCCTTCCCCTGAGCAGAGACGAGCTGACCCGCTGGACCCGGCAGCACTTCAAACTGCTTCAAGCCTCGTTTCCCTTGAACCGATTCTGCAGCACCCTGCCCAACGACCTTCATCTGTCGGAAATGGCCGATTTTCTCTTTGACGAGCGTATCATGGAGGCCTTTTCCCGATATCAAGAACAGTCCTCCGACATTCTCACAGGAAGCCTTGATTTCCTTGAAAAGGGCGAACAGGACACCTCCAGCCCGGCTGAAAGAATACCGGCGGTCGGGCGGCCGCTTCTGGATCTGGAAAAAACTCATCAAGGCCCTCTTTCACACACCGGGCTCGATTACCCTGGTCTTTCAAACCGTCCCCTGACCGGAAGCATTCTGGCAGGGTATTTCCGGCATTTTCAGTGCGAGCGCTTTGTGCGCTTTCATTTTCTGCCGGAGCATCTTCAGCCGGCCTCCCGGTTGCGGTCTGATCATCAGAAACAACGGGAAGAACGGCTTCAACAGGGGAGCCGCTTTGAAGAAACCGTCATGCTCCATCTGCAGCGAATGGGCGCAACAGTCGTCTCCATACCGGAACGGGACGGTCAGGGGAATCTCAGGCCGTTCAAGCGCCGATACAGGGAAACCATTGATGCGATCCAGAGCATCCTGAGCCTGCCGGAAAACGAAAGCAACGGGCCGCGCTATCTCTCCCAGGGCGTCCTTTTTGACAAGGGGCTGCTCCGGAATGTGGAGGGCCTGGGCATTCCTGACCTGATCCGGGTTTCAAGGGAACAAAAGAACCCGGTCTTGATGGTGGGAGACATCAAAAGCAGCCCAGAACCTCGATTTGATCAGCAATGGCAGGTGGCCTTTTACGCCTATCTGCTTGAAAAGATGACCGCGTCCCTGGAAATGGAAGAGACTGTTACCATTTCAAAGCGGGGTTTTCTGCTCTTGCCGGCTCAAGAAAGCGTGAATGTCGCAGAGCAGCATGAGTTCGATCTGAGTCCCTTTTTCACGGCCTTTCCAGTCCTGCTTCAAAACCTAAAGGCCGTGCTTTTGAACAATGCCCGTGAAGCAGCCTTTCATCTCATGAGTCACTGTACGGCCTGCCCATGGTTCGATTACTGCTATTATCAAGCCCTGGACCATGAGGATATCCGCTTTTTGCCGAACCTGAGCCCCGGACAATTGGACCACCTGCACTCCCTTGGCCTCAACACCCTTAACAAGGCCGAACAATGGCTGGAATCCTCTTCAATCGAAGCCATGCCCGGGCCGACCTCTGCGCGAAAAAAGTTGAAAGCCAAAATCGAGGCCCTGACCACGCATGCTTTTCTGCCCAAGAGCACTCTGACGCGCCTGTATCCGGCCAACATTTCCGCATCCATCCTCCTGCTCGCCGTTCCCGGGCGCAAAGCCCGGGAGGTACACATAGGGCTGTGGTTTGCAGATGACCCTGAGGGGACACAACCCCGGATCTGGGAGATACAACCCGGAAGCAACCATGAAAAATCCAAATGGCTGGATTTTATGAACGTATTCTCAGCCAGGCTGGCCGGGGCCGTTCAAGCGGACCGCGGTCCCCATGTCTTTTCCTTTGGCAGCTGGACTCCCCGCAAACTGCTTGCCTGGGCCAAGGAACTGGGAACCTCTTCGGAATACGAGATGATCCAGGATATGATTCATAACCACTGGACCGATCTGGCACGGGTTTTCAAAACCCATTTCTCCCTTCCCGTCCCCGGGGAATTGACCCTCCATGACCTGTGCCATGTTCTGGATGTGGCATCCGTCATCAAAAGGCCCCACAGTCTGTTGCACCCGGACCGGCAGCATGCGGATCTGACGGATGCCCTGGCGGTTTTGGAAAGCCTGAGAAAATGGCTCCTGGCCCGTCTGCAAAGCAGCCGGCGCCAGGATGGATGGAAAACGGAATCTGAAAAGGAAGAGCCCTCAAAGCGTCATGTGCAATTTCTAAAGGAGCAGCAGCAGTTGCGGCAGGAGGATCTTGCCTCTGTACAGGCCTGCACCCTGAAGGAACGGGTGGAGTGTTTCCGTGCCCTGGGACCCCTGCGCTTTACAGGGAAGGAACTGGATTCTGAAGGCAGATTCCAGTACAATTTTTCCCTGGCCCAGGACTCCGGCCCTGGCAAATTCCGGGAAGGGGATTTTCTGAAACTGGCCCATGCCGGAACCCGGCATCTTCAAGACGGCTTTTCGGTTATCCTGACCCGTTTCGATCCATCCTGCCATAGCCTTTCCCTGAGCTCCCGGCAGGGTCCCCTGGCCCTGAACCGGCGCATTTCCTATTCCCTGGAAGAGGACGCGGAAGACTGGAGCACTCCCAAACTGATTCATGGGATCACAACCGTCCTCAACCCACCTCTGCACCCGGTGTCCCGTCTGCTGCAGGGCCGATACCAGGAAGCCCAAGCCACGGGTTCCAGCTCCTGGATACGGAAATGGCTTGATCACAACCAACAAACGGCCGGTCTCAACACGGCCCAGCGAAAAGCCATGGAACTGGCCTTTGACAAGGGCCTGGGCCCCATTGACGGTCCTCCCGGGACC
>JAIPER010000117.1 GCA_021737115.1 Desulfohalobiaceae bacterium | reverse complement strand
TCCAGAGCCGGGCTGTCCTCATGGAGCTGGCGCACGGTGTGATAGGCCTCGATGTACATGGGCTGGTTGGGGCCGATGTGGACGAACTTCCGTTCTCCGCGCTGTTCAGGTTCCCGGGTGATGATCCTGGGGTTGAATTCGCGCTTGGCCATGGCTCCGAAATAGGTCCGGGCCAGCTTCTCGATTCTTTTGGGATCGACATCTCCGGCCACGGCCACGGTCAGGTTTTGGGGTCGGTAGTACTGTTGATAGAAGCTGCGAAGATCGTCGCGGGTGGTGGCCCTGATGTCGGTGCTCCAGCCGATGGTCGGATTCCGGTAGGGATGAGCCAGATAGGCCAGGGCCTGGAGCTCTTCGATCATGCGTCCCGTTGGATCTGAATCGACCCGCATGCGCCGCTCTTCTAATACCACTTCCTTTTCTGTGTAAAACTCCCTGAAGACCGGCTGCATGAGCCGGTCCGACTCAAGGCTGAACCAGAGCTCGACCTTGTTCGAAGGGAGACTGCAGAAGTACATGGTGAAATCCTTGCCCGTGGCCGCATTGAGATCGGTCCCGCCGTGACGTTCGATGATCTTGGGAAAGGCGTTGGGCACCACGTACTGCTGGGCCTCTTTCTGGAGTTCTTCGAAGCGGTCCCTTAGGGCGGTCAGTTTCGCTTCATCGGCCCGCTGGATGTATTTGGCCCGGAGCCATTTTGTGTAGGCGGCGTCGATTTTCTCGAGAATTTTTTGTTCCTTTTCCCAGTTGGTGGTGCCGATATTCGGCGTGCCCTTAAAGGCCAGATGTTCGAAGAGGTGGGCGATGCCGGTGTTTCCTCGCGGTTCGTCGACACTGCCGACATTGACAAAGGTCACGAAGCTGGCCACCGGGGCCTGATGCCGTTCGATGACCAGAAAACGCAGGCCGTTGTCCAGGCTGAAGGCGGTCACCTCGTCTTCAAAAGTCTCCAGATAGCTGCCGGCCGTGGCCTGCTGGCAGAGACCGAACACGATAAGCAGGCAAAGAAAAATGAGTTGTTTTTTCATAAGAGGTACAGGAACAAGAGGTAAAAAGGTTCACTTGTAAGCCCTGCCTCTGGCAGGCCTGACATATAGAATGTTAATTCGTGAAGATACAGGTCTTAAATTGTCCATAAGGCTGGCGAATCTGCACGCATTGTTCCTTGCTCTGATCGCGCAAAGAAAAGACTGATCGCCTGACGACAAAATTCATTACCCGCGTAAACCATACTATCAACAGCAGCAGGTCGAGGCAAGAGTAAAGAATACTCCGCACCAGCTGGATAATGTTTTCCTGCCTGCGATCAGCAGGCTGAATATTCTGTTCTTTATGCGTGTTCATTCCTGAGCATTCGTGGAAAAATCATTTTCTTCTCACCAGTAATTTTGGAACCTCCTCTTCCCCGCTTCTCTTTTTTCCCAACCGTGAAGCGTGCCCCCGTGTAACTTCTTGCCCGTGAATCTCTTCTTTTAAGCTTGAAAATCTTGAAACTACCTCCTATGATTGGTCTCCTGGCAAGCCAAACAGGTCTGTCCCGGCCGCACTTTCCGGGAACACCGAGGAGCCATCTTTATTCAATTTGCAACGAGGGTTGATCATGAACCGTCTCCTGGACCACTACCCGTTTCAGACCGCGCTCAGCTTCGAACCCCTGATAACGTTCCTTCGAAAGCTATATGCCGGAACATCCGAGCATTGGGACAAGCTTTTCAAGCGTATCGATCAGGTTGAGGATTTACGAGGCGAAATTGATAATCCAAGGGTTTTGGATCAACACAACGATCTGGTCGAGGAAATCCTGCAGCAGGTTTTTTCGGCCTTGTCCTGGCAGACCCGGGCAGTGGCCGCCGTGGTCCCCTACTCCATCCGGCCCGTCTCTGTGTCTCCCCTCTTTGAAAAGCTGTTTGCCGGAGAACAGGGAATCATGCAGGGCCGGCTCAACCTGGGTCCGGAAGAATTCGACCGGGGCAGAGTGATCCGGGCCTACCTGTTCATCGCCAGACAATGCTATGGGATTGAAGAAAATCTCAACTATCCCATCATCTGGACCGTCCATGATCCTGACACTGGACTGGACCGATTCTATAGAATGGAGCTCGATTTCCGCTTCGTAGAGGTCAGGGCCATGCCTGAAGCCCCGGACTTGAGCGAAGAAGAACGTCTGGAGGTCATCGACAACCTGACCGCACCTGAAAAACTGAAAACAATCCTTCCCCCGGAGCAGTTTCAGCTCCGGGGACTGACTCTGATCCGGGCTATCGACGTCACAGAATCCGAGGTCGTGTCTCTTTTGCAGCAAGACCTCATCGACCAGGAGACCATGACCACCAGGCAGGGGTTTCAGCAAATTCAAAACAGGTTGCGGACCCTTTTTCAAAAGCCCGACCTGGTGGCTGGAATCGCCGCACTCACCGAAGACCAGATCCTTCTTTTAAACACCGGGTGCGACATGATCAAAAACTGCATCTTTGCCGACTCCCGGCACATACCTAAAAGCGAATTCAAAGGCAGCCCCTTTGAAAGAGCGGTCAGCAGCGAGTCTATCCTCAGGATCAACAATACCCGGGATGACCCCTGGCATCGGGAAAAGGGAGAGAAAGCAGGATTTACCGGGATCAAATCGATGCTCATCGCCCCCCTCTTTTACCAGGGACAATGCATCGGGACCATGGACCTCGGTCTCCCCGAAGCCCGGGGATTCAGCCCCATGGCCGAGCTCCTCCTGGATCAGCTCCGCCCTATTTTCGCCCTGACCGTCAAGAAGTCTCTGGACGAACTCGACAATCAGGTGCAGCGGGTCATCAAGCAGGAATGCACTGCCATCCATCCCGCTGTGGAATGGCGTTTTCGCAAGGCCGCCTTCCAGCACCTCGAGGACATCAATCTCGGCCGGGCCGCGGAGATAGAGCCCATCGTCTTTCCCGAAGTCTATTCACTCTATGGGGTCTCCGACATCCGCGGCTCCAGCCTGGAGCGCAACAAGGCCATAGCCAGCGACCTCAGGGCACACCTGAACCTGGCCCAAAACGTGCTCCTTGCGGCCAACCAGACCAGACCCATGCTCCTGGTGCAGGAATTGATATACCGCCTAGAAGACTACCGAAACAGAATCAACACCGGACTGGACAGCGGGGACGACCTGTCCGTGATCGATTTTCTCTCCCGAGAGGTCGAGCCCCTCTTTTCCCTGCTCAACAGATTCGGTCCGGAGGTGCAGGGAGCGATTGACAAGTATCGGGCGGCCCTGGACCCCAAAGTGGGAACGGTCTACAGCCTGCGCAAGGACTTCGAGGACAGCGTTTCCATGTTGAACGATCACTTAATCTCTTATCTCGACCAGGAAGAAGCCGAACTTCAGGAAACCCTGCCCCATTATTTCGAACGGCACAAGACCGACGGTCTGGATTATCTGATGTATATCGGTCAGTCCCTTCTGGAAAACGGCGGCTACCATCCCGCCTACCTGAAGGACTTCCGGATCTGGCAGCTCAAGACGGCCTGCGCCATGGCCGGGCTGGCGGAACATTTCAAATCATCCCTGAAAATACCCCTGGATATCGCCCATCTCATTTTAGTCCAGAACAATCCCCTGTCCATCCGTTTCCGCTACGACGAAAAGCGATTCGATGTGGACGGGGCCTATGACGTGCGCCAGGAGATCATCAAGTCCAGGCTGGACAAGGCCGAGATCAAGGACAGCGGGGAGAGGCTGACCCAGCCCGGCCGGGTAGCCGTAATCTACTCCAGCCGCGGCGAAGCCCAGGAGATGAAAAAGCACATCGACTATCTCCGGGCCGAGGGGTATTTCAAGGGGGAGACGGAGCAGTTGAGGCTGACCGACCTGCCGGGAGTTCAGGGTCTGAAGGCTCTGCGGGCGGAGGTCAATCTTCAGTCGAAGGCCCTGGCAGAAAAAATCGGACGGCTGGCCGCCTGAAGCCAGCTAGCCCCCTTCCACCGCCGGAAGCAGCGTGAGCTGGTCCGAGTCCGAGAGGATCTGCTTCCTCTGTACAGGCCGGCCGTTGAGCAAAACGATCTTGCTTCTGCCCGGATCGATGCCCAGCTGTCTGATGAGACCCGCAACCTCGGTCCCCGGCTCGAGGTCCAGTTCGAACTCCTCCTCATCCCCGGGAGCGAAACGTTTCAATTCGCCGAGCAGGGTGATCCGAATCCGCATTGACTGACTCCTTGGTTCAGGCGGGTATGTCTCGTATCCAGTGTTCTTTGCCGTTTTCTTAAATTTGATACATTTTTGGGACAAATGTACCTCTATTTGGTTAAATTCGAAGCACGAAATTCGAATTTAGATATTATGTCCAATTTTGAAGCCGTTAAAAATATATTTAATTATTTTAAACTCTTAGTGTTAAGCATCAAAACGCTGCGAAATCTGTATATCAGGCCGCCCGCACTTCTTTCAGGACGCCACTGAAGATCTCCAGGGCGACGCTGATCTGCTCCTGGTCGACCACAAGCGGCGGGCAGAAACGTACCGTGCTTTCCCCGCAACTGAGCAGCAACAGGCCGTTTTCGAAACAGCGCTTGAGGATCTTGTCCCGTAAGGGCTTGTCCGCCTTTTTTTTGTCACGGTCTGAGACCAGCTCCGCTGCCTGCATGAGACCCAGTCCGCGGATGTCTCCGAGGCACTCATACTCCTTCTGAAGCTCCTCCAATCCGGCCCGCAGGACCGGTCCCATCCGGGCGGCGTTGGCCGCCAGCCCCTGTTCAATGACCCGGATGGAAGCCAGGGCCGCGGCGCTGGCCACCGGGTTTCCGCCATAGGTGGAACCGTGGGCCCCGGGTCCCCAGTTCATGACCTCATCTCGGGCCACCAGAGCGCTCAAGGGCATGCCCGAGGCGATTCCCTTGGCCGTGGTCAAGAGATCCGGTTCAATACCGAAATGTTCGATGGCGAACATCTTGCCGGTCCTGCCCATCCCGGTCTGGATTTCATCCACCATATACAAGATCCCGTACTTTTTTGCCAGCTCCTTGAGCCGTTGGTGAAAGCCCTCGGGGGGAACAATATAGCCGCCCTCTCCCTGAATCGGCTCGACCACGATCGCGGCGATCTCTTCCGGCGCCAGGAGCTGCTTGAACAGGACCTCTTCAAGGTAGCTAACGCATTCCAGATCACAGGAGGGATAGGTCAGATTGTAGGCGCAGCGATAGCAATGGGCATAGGGTACATGTGAAACGCCGGGGACAAAGGGGGAGAATGATTTTTTCTGGGTCGCTTTGGAGGCGGTCAGGGACAGGGCCCCCATGGTCCGGCCGTGAAAGGCCCCTAAAAAGGCGATGAACCCCTGGCGTCCGCTTTGATACCTGGCCAGCTTCAGGCCCGCCTCCACGGCTTCGGCCCCGGAGTTCCCGAAAAAAACCCGTTTTGGATCGGTTCCCGGAGCGATTGCGGCCAGTTTTTCCGCCAATTCGACATTGGGGGTATTGTAAAAATCAGCTCCGCACATGTGTATCAACCGGTCCAGCTGATCCTTGGCCGCCCGAGTCACTTCCGGGTGGCAGTGGCCGGTGTTGCAGACCGCGATCCCGGAGGTGAAATCCAGAAATTCATTGTCGTCCGGGTCGATCAGCCAGAGTCCCTGGCCCTTGACCGCCACCAGGGGATACTCCCTAGGCAGGGACCTGGAGAGGACCTGTCGGTCCCTGGCTATCAGTTCGGCCCCTCTGGGTCCGGGAAGTTTAGTCTTGATGCTGGGCTTGCGCATGATGGATCTCCTGTCAGCCCTGCCTCTGGCAGGCCTGACATATAATTAATTAATTTATATGAAGTTTCATATGAGGCTTGCCCGCTGCAGCAAAGCTTCGACGGGCAAGCCGGATTTGTTATAACAACCGCTCCCTGCATGCACCTGATGAATGGGATGATGGCAGGGATGGCAAAAGGATGGACCTTGTTTCTTCCCTGGAGATGCTCCCAGGGGAACAGGGTCAGCCTTGGGCCTCCATCTCCTCGGGAGGACGCCGGTAAGCTGTGTAATGATGCTCGACCCAATTAAATATCCTGGTAAGAACAAACGTGATCAAGACATAAATACAGGCGGCCAGGAGAAAGAGCTCAAACGGTTTGTAGGTTTCAGCAATTATTTTCCGTGTAATCCCTGTTAGTTCTAAAAGGGTGATCGTGCTGGCCAGGGCGCTGCCTTTCAAGAGCAGAATGAGTTCATTGGAATACCCGGGAAGGGCCAGGACCAGGGCCTGGGGGGCTATAATCCGCCTCAAAAGCAGGAATCTGGACATGCCCATGGCCTTGGCGGCCTCGATCTGACCGTGGGGGATGGCCAGAATCGCTCCTCTGAGGATCTCTCCTGTATAAGCCGCGGTGTTCAAGGTAAAGGCAATGATGGCGCACCAGTAAGGCTCCCTCAAAAACGGCCAGAGCATGCTTCCCTTGATCTGATCAAACTGGGACAAGCCGTAATAGACCAGGAATATCTGGACCAGAAGCGGGGTTCCCCGGAAAAAAAAGATGTAGGCGTACGACGGCACGAAGAACCAGAGCCGGTGGGAGACGCGCATCAGGGCCAAGGGTACGGCCAGAATCATCCCGAGAAGCATGGAGAGCCCGACCAGTTCAAAGGTTATGATACTGCCGCGGAGAAGATCGGGGATGCTGGTCAGCATGAGTGCAAAATCCATGTTTACTCCCTCCTCAGCCCGCGGCCGGTTCGTTTTTCAAAGTATTGAATTCCGACGGTGGTCACAACGGCCAGGCCCAGATAGATGAAAGCGGCCACCAGGTAAAAGGTGAAGGGCTTTTTGGTGTAGCGGACCGCAAAAGCCGAGGCCCGCATGATTTCCTGCAGTCCGATGACCGAGACCAGGGCGCTGTCCTTCTGGGAGACGAGAAAGAGATTGCCCAGGGCCGGAAGAGCCACCACCCAGACCTGGGGCAGGACGATCCGCCGAAAAATCAGAGTGCCCGGCATGCCCATGGCCCGGGCCGCCTCAACCTGACCTTTGGGAATCGACTGGATCGAGACCCGGAAGACGTCGGTGGCGTAAGCGCCATAGGCGGTACCCAGGGCAACGACCCCGGCTGCAAAGGGGTTGATTTCCAGATAGCCGTCATACCCCAGAGCGGACAGGAGGTTGTTGATGGCCACGGTTCCCCCGAAATAGATCCCCAGGATGAGAATCAGTTCCGGGATGCCCCGGACAATGGAGGTGAAGACCTCGGCCATGAGGTTTAAGACCCGAAACCTGGACAATTTGGCCCCGGCCCCGATCATTCCCAGGACCAGGCCGAAGACCAGGATCGAGAGGATGAGCCTGATGGTCATCCAGGTCCCGGCAAGAAGGAGATCACCAAAGCCGTATAAATCGAACATCCGTGATGCCGCCTTTGCAAATTACAGAGCTCTTTCCAGTGAGCTGAAATTTGTATGAAAAATGATCCGGGTCCACGGCGAACCGTGAACCCGGGACCGCAGCCTATTACTTTTTGCCGTAGGGATAGATGTCCACCGAGAAATACTTCCTGGCCAGCTTCTTATGGGTTCCATCGGCGATGATGGCATCCAGGGCTTTGTTCAACCGCTTTTTAAGCTCCTTCTCGCCTTTGCGCAGGGCGATAGCCACTCCTTCCCCGATGTATTCCGGATCACTGACCGGCTCGCCCACGATTTCACAGCCCTGCCCTTCTTCAGACTCCAGCCAGCTGGACATATAAAAGGAGGTGGCCAGGACCGCATCCAGGCGGCCGCTTTTGAGGTCAAGGTTGTGGTTCTGTACGGAATCGTAGAACTTGATGTCCACGACATCCCCATAGACACCTTCTAAGTACCTGGCCCAGGTCGTGGCGGTCTGGACCCCCACGGTCTTGCCCTTCAAGCCTTCTTTGGATATTTCCAGATCCGCCCCCTCTTTGGCCACGAAACTCCCGGTTTCGTAGTAGTAGGGTTCGGTGAAGGCCACGGCCTCCTTGCGCTTGTCCGTGATGGACATGCTGGCCACGATGACGTCGAACTTTCTGGCCAGGAGCCCGGGGATCATCCCGTCCCACTCCTGGATGACCATTTCGTAGCCCTCTTTGTCCAGGCCCATCTCCTTGGCCAGGGCATGGGCGATGTCCACGTCGAAACCGGCCAGGGTGCCGTCGGGCTTGACATAGTTAAAGGGGCGGTAGGCGCCTTCGGTGGCGATTTTCAAAACATCCCCGGCCAGGGCCGGACCGCTGCTTGCCAGAAACAAGGCGAGGGTGAGAAGCAGGATTGCCTTTCGCATAATAAAACCTCCATTGCTAAGGGTTTAAAAAAAAACGATGTCAGGACTCCAGAGACAAAAATTTACGGCAGCGTTCTGATTGGGGGTTGTCGATGACCTCGTCCGGGGGTCCCTCCAGTTCGATCTGGCCGTTGTCCAGAAAGACGATCCGATTGGAGATCTCCCTGGCAAAGCCGATCTCATGGGTCACGATGAGCATGGTGCGCTTTTCTTCGGCCAGGGTGCGGATGACCCGCAGGACTTCCCCCACCAGTTCCGGATCCAGGGCGGAAGTAGGTTCGTCGAAGAGCAGGACCCGAGGTTCCATGGCCAGGGCCCTGGCGATGGCCACCCGCTGCTGCTGCCCTCCGGAGAGCTGGCTGGGATAGTAATTGCTCTTGTCATAGATCCCCACTTTTTCCAGAAGGTCATCGGCCCGCTTTCCGGCTTCCGCCTTGGTGAGCTTGAGCACATGGATCGGGGCCTCGGTCACGTTCTGCCGGGCCGTCATGTTGGCCCAGAGGTTGAAATCCTGGAAGACCATGCCCAGGCCGCTCCGAATCCGGTTGACCTGCTTGTTGTCTGCTGGCTTGCGTTGGTCCTTTTTGGTCTTCATCCGGATCAGCTCGCCGGAGACTATGACCTGACCTTCATCCGGCACTTCCAGCAGATTGATGCAGCGCAGCAGGGTGCTCTTGCCCGATCCGCTGCTGCCGAGCATGGAGACGATTTCCCCCTCCTTAGCGGAAAAAGAGACCCCTTTCAAGACCTCCAGCGGCCCGAATCGCTTATGGATGTTCTTCAGTTCAAGGGCCTGTTCTGTATTTGTCATGCTCTTAACCCGGGTTGTAAGTCCTTGTATACCGCATCTAGCCTTATCTGACGCATCTGCAAAAAGTCGTGAGTGAACGCTTCAAGCGACTTTTTGTTCCTGTAATTCTTTGGATTTACTCGTATGAGACTCCAGTTTTAGATCAGCGAGACAGCGAACCGGTTGCAGGGCTCTCTTGCGCTTTTTGCGCTTCCGGCTCTCGGTTTTCTAAGGCTCGCTCATGGGGGATCCCTGCCCCCTCCGGACTCTTAGGCTCT
>JAIPER010000116.1 GCA_021737115.1 Desulfohalobiaceae bacterium | reverse complement strand
CTTTGCGACTTGAGCGAGTCCGCGAGCGGGCGGTTCAATGTGCTCTTTATTCTGTGTATTGGGTTGCGGGCGAAGCCAGCTTTGATATGTTTCGTGGGGCAAAATTCCGTTTTATTATTCATTCCTTGACCTAAACCCAAAAATTTGTTTAACTGACAAGCACTTAGATTTGCGGTTATTTTACGATATTAGCAATGCAACGAGTTCGACATTGATTACTATAGATGTGAATGTCAAAGTATTAGCGGAAGAGCACCCGGATGCAGTTTTACCCGAAAATCATGGATACATACTCCGACTTCAAAACACTTGCCGCACATGAAACCCTCAAACTGGACTACAGAATCCGGGTTCAAAATCTGAAGTCGAATATCACGATAGCCGCTATCCATGGCGGATCGATCGAACCGAAGACCTCCTCGATTGCTGAATTCATTGCCGGCGCCACCTACAACTACTACTGCTTCGAGGGAATCAAAGAAAGAAACAATTCTGATCTGCACATCACGAGCCATCGCTTTGACGAGCCCACGGCACTTGATCTGATCACGTCATCCGAAATCGTTATCACCGTTCATGCCTGTTCCGAACGGCAACCCATCGTTTATATCGGCGGCCTGTGCAGAGGTCTCGCTTCTCTGATTCAGGATAGTCTGGCGAGTTTGTCCATCGAAACGGGATACCGGATAAAATTTTCCGGCACCCATCCGCACAATATCTGCAACAGAGGGACCAGAAAACAAGGGGTACAACTGGAATTTTCCAGGTGCCTTCGAGACAACCCTGAAAGCCTGGTTACGGCTTCAAAAGCGATCCGAATTGCATTGGACAGCTTTTCCGGCCAGTCCACCTTGGATTTATCAGTTTAAGAAACTTTGCGTCACCTCCTCCGTCATTCCGGCGGAGGCCGGAATCCAGACTGAAAATGTAAGAGCTGGACGATTTGAAAAATGATAAACCAATTTGGTTAATATAGTCTTCCAATTTAGGTTTTATTTGGCATATTTTTTGCTAAACAATTTGAAACTTCTCAACCATCAATGTTCTCAATTCATGAACATGCTTGTATACATGGTTGAGCAACTGGAATGTCTTTGCTCTAAATGTTATATATTTCTCATAATATTTGTTTTTCACAAGCTTTTCTTTGACAAATCGCCAAAAACGTTCAATGAGATTGAGGTTGGGTGAATAAGGAGGAAGATAGACAATCTCAAATCTTGGATTGTTTTCAAGCCATTCTTGTACAATTTTTGCCTTGAAGTATTTGGCATTATCCAAGATCAAAACGATTTTTGGAGCATCTTCGTAATCTTTGAGGATCACTTCGAAAAAATCAATAGCCCGCTGGGCATCACAATTCTCTTCTCCTGTCAAATGGGTAAACTTATGGGAGTCAGGATTATAGGCGCCTAAAATATTTAAACGTTTTCGACCAGTGTTCGTGGGGAGCACAGGAGCTGACTTCGGGTCCCCCCAACAGAAGCCGGGGACATTCTGGTGAACCAAATGCATGCCATCGCCAAAAAGAAACACGGATCCACAGGGATAGCTGCGCTTCATTTCAAAGTACAGTTTGATGGCTTCTTCTTGTTCTTCTTTTGTGGGAGCTTTACCCGGTCGAGTTTTTGGGAGTAACAGTTTGAGGCCATTCTTTTTTAAAAGCTGTCTGATCGCTTCAATGCTGTATTTGACGTTGAAGTTTTCTTGAATATAGGCTTGAACCATTTTTATTCTTTCGGGTTTTTCCTTCCGAACATAGTCAAGAAGCTGCTCAATTTGCTCTGGGTTGAGGTATGGCTTTTTGGGTTTATACTGAAACGAATTCAAGGCATCGAGCCCCTTTGACTGGTACTGGTGAAACCAATTTTCAGTGGACTGCACCGAATAGCCGATAATCTTAGCAACAATATGGATTTCCATACCTTGGGCAATCAAAAGTAGAGCGATGAATCGAACTTTGAGCCTAGCATCGCGTTGTTTATCACGATATCTTTTTATTTGTTCGATTTCCTCTTGGCTGAAAGTGTATTCTGGTGCCTCCATAAACGCCTCCTGGTTAAGGTTTTGTTTATGGAAGTATCAAAGATCGAAATGCGTGTCACGAAAAAAAGTTCACAGCAAATTTCGTGCCAAATAAAACCTAAATTGGAGCACTATATATTGAAAATGTCCGGTCTCTCTCCCGGCAGGAGGTGGAGCACGTCACTGAGTGGAGGCGGGGAATTGGACACAGAGGCGAGCAGTTGGAGGATACAAAGCAGGAGCAGTGCCGCGGTTACGCCAGGACAGCGATCAGGCAAAACCAGGAGAATCTGAAGAGAGGATGCGGATTTACCGGCCCGAGATGGACCTCTGACTTCACCGGCCACTATCAGTGGTGCCTGAAGGTGCCGGAGGAATTTGCCGAGTCAGAGACCAGGGCCCGAAAAGAAGCCTTGAACACGAAGTGTCATGTCGTGCAGTAAAAAATACTGATCCAACTTGGCTTTTTGCGAAAACAAGGCTTGGAATCGAGGAATCATGAGCCCCTGTAGTTAAAACCAAAATTGGATCAGTATAGACCAGGTCAATCACTCTGGCAGGATAGGAAAATAGCCCCAGCAGTCCTGAGACAAGTACATTTGTGTCAACAACCACTCTCAAAGGCTCACCTTTGCCTCTGTTTGCGGACCGCTTTGATTTCATCGTCGATCTCGGAAGATGGCATGTTATCCAAACCTTTTTTCGAAGCTTTCTGCCGAACAGAAGACAGGGCCATCTGAGCCCGGATGCGTGCGGCCAGTTCCAGGACTTCTTCGACATTCGACGGATCATCCACCGGCAGCAGGACAGCATACGGCTTGCCCCTGCTGGTCATGACCACTTCATGCTTTTCGAGCTCCTTCCTGATCTTTCCAGGCTCGTTTCGGAACTCGCGATCACTGAATATTTTCATCATATTCTCCTGCAATAACGGCTACAATTTGTATACATAATATCCTCTTCTCATTTTTTGTCAATAAGCTGCCTTGGGAGACTTGTTCTATAACTCCTGCATAAAGAAACGCAACCGAAACGATTCACTAGGAGTTCCCGGCAGGAGCTTCAGCGGGATTTCCATTGAATCTTCTCTTTGTTAAAAAAATGCTTGACAAATAATATTGCTTCCAGTACTATATTTTCAAAATGAGAAAAAGCCAAACTTACCGCAAGGTAAGGACGGAAAGCCACGGATCTCATGGAGATGGCCGGGTTGCCTTGCATCGCACGTCGCGTTCAACTATTGAATTTCCTCTGATCAAGACCCTGCTCTCCCCTTTAGGGCAGCATCCTGCCAGAAATTCATGCTATCCGCAGCATGTTTCTCATCTTGAACTCCTTTTTTCCGGGATCACGCTGGAAGAAGACTTCCTTGTACCCTGTCTGCTGAACTCTGGGGGGAGAAGGTTATGCAACCGGATCTTAAAAAATCTCGGTCTCAGCTCATAGCTGTGTTGCAGGAAGCGCAGGAGAAAATCTCCCGCCTGAAAAATCAACTGGAAGGCAAGAGGCAGGAAAGGGAGGTGTCAAAAAATATTCTCCCCGAGACCGAACACCTGCTCCGGACTATCTTCGAGAACGCGCCCGTGGGGATCATTGTCAGTGACCAGCAGGCCCGCATCATCATGACCAATCCCACAGCCGACACACTCTACAATCAGCAGGCCTTTTACGGCCTCGATGTCAAGACCCGCTTTCAAAACCTCCATGTCTTTCGTCCGGATGGAGCGCCTTACGACCCTCGTGAACTGCCGCTCTCCCGATCGGCCTTGCATGGCGAGGCCTGTCAAAACGAGGAGTTTCTCTTCAAGTATCCGGATGGTCGATCCCGTTGGATAATGGTCAACAGCAGGCCCATATTGCGGGAGGACGGAAAGTCCTCTGGGGCTGTGGCAGTTTATCAGGACATCACTGAGATCAAGGAATTACAACAATCTCTGCGTGAAAGAGAGGATCAGTTGCGCTGGAGGAACGACGTTCTTGAGGGAATCAACAACATCTTCCACGATGTCATGAATTTCGAGACCGAAGAAGAGCTGGGAAGGCGTTGCCTGGACGTGGCCGAACAGGTGACCCAGAGCAGCTACGGCTTTATCAGCACAATATCCCGGTCCGGATATCCGAAGGTCATCGCAGTCAGCGAACGGGGCCGGAAGGCTTGCACGATGCCGGAAAACAGCGCCATGGTCCGGGAAAAGAATCTGTATGCCCGCGGTGTAAACGGCAGAGTGCTGCGGGACGGCCTCTCCGTGTGCAGCAACAATCCGGGCAGGCATCCCGACAGTATCGGCACGCCGCCGGGCCATCCGGCTTTGACCGCCTTTCTGGGCGTTCCCCTTACACAATCCGGAACAACCATCGGCATGATCGGCCTGGCGAACAAATCGGGCGGATACGACGATTTCGATCTGGAGGCGGCCGAGGCCGTGGCTCTGGCTTCCAGCGAAGCCCTGCTCAGAAAATGTGCAGACAGTCGAGGCCGCAAGGCCCGAGAAGAGGCCGATAGAGCCAACAGGGCCAAATCCGAATTCCTGTCCAACATGAGCCACGAAATCAGGACGCCTCTAAACGGCATAAAGGGCATGATACACCTGGCCCGGATGACGACCGGCGAGCCCAAGACCTCGGAATACCTCGATTATGCAAATCAATCCGTGGATCACCTTCTGGAGCTCATCAACGATGTCCTGGACCTGTCAAAGATCGAAGCCGGCAAGCTCGAACATAGATTCCGTCCTCTGTCTCTGCGCAAGGTCGTGCAATCCTGCATTGAGCCTTTAGCGGCCAGGGCCGGGGACAAGGGAATCGATCTCAGGCTTACAGTCGAAAATGACCTGCCGGACAACCTGCGCGGTGATGCCAGGCATCTGCGTCAGGTACTCATGAACCTCGTTAGCAACGCCGTCAAGTTTACCGCACATGGCTGGGTGGAGCTGAAGGTAACGCGGGCTTCTGAAAGCAATAGGGACAGGATCAAGGTCCGCTTCCAAGTGCAAGACACCGGCATCGGGATTCCCCGGGACAAGCAGCAGATCATATTTGAAAGCTTCGAACAGATAAGCTCCTCCTACCAGGCCCAATTCGGCGGCACCGGGTTGGGTCTGGCCATCTCCAAGCGTCTGGTGGAGCTCATGGGCGGTGAGATCCAGGTGGAGAGCCGGGAGGGAGAGGGCAGCACCTTTTCTTTTACCCTGGAATTCAAGCCGCTAGAACCGCTGGTCAAAGCGCCTGCTGCTCCCACGGTAGAGCAGCCCCGGCGGAAGGCTCTGCAGATCCTGGTAGCCGAGGACAATAAGATGAATCAGATCTACATCCTCGATCTGCTTCAAAGCCTGGGGCACACCCCTGTCCTGGCGGAAACCGGCCGGGAAGCGATCAGAAAACTCGCTCAAGGCCAATTCGATCTTGTGCTCATGGACATTCGCATGCCGGAAATGGACGGGGCCGAAGCTACCCGGATCATCAGAAACGAGCCGCCCGAAGGGGTCGATCCAGACATTCCGATTGTCGCCCTGACAGCACATGCCTTAACAGATGAGATCGAAATTTACATGCAAAGCGGATTTACCGCTTATCTGACCAAACCCATCGATATGGACGAGCTGAACAGGATACTCTCCAGGCAGGTGCGAATCCACCGCTGATAGGGCAGTATTCAGTGGTCAGAGGGCGGAAATGCTGGGATGCTGGAATTCTGGAATGCTGGAATGCTGGGATGCTGGGATGCTGGGATGCTGGAATGCTGGGATTGAAGAATTGAGGGATTGAGGGACAGACGTCGGACGTCGGACGTCAGACGTCGGATGTCGGGAAGACCGGAGGTCGGACATCGGCTGGCTTTGAGCTGTGAACTTCTTCTTTCTGCAACCGTGAACCGTGAACCGTGAACCTGGAACCATAAAGAGGCAGAGGGCATGTTCCGGATGTCAGCCCTGCCTAAGGCAGGCCTGACATATATACTGATCCAATTTTGGTTTTTACAACAAAGACTGGAGACCCCAAGGCTCCAGGCCAAAATTTCAAAAAAAGCTAAGTTGGATCAGTATTGCACTCGACTATTTGTGCATCTTTGACCACGCGGTGCACTTCCTGACAAGCCTGTTCAAACGAAAGATACAGCGGTTGGACCTCACGGTTCCTGTCCCCGGGTTGCTTTTCCATACTATACACCCCACATACCCTGAAGCCGTCATCTTTTTCGACGATCGACCCAATAAGGACATCTTCCGTGATCTGAATGATTGCCCGGATCATAATATATTTTAACTACCTAATTTAACAAACATATGATTGCCCCCTGAAATCCGGAGACTTTCAGGTTCCTTGAATATTAAATGCAAAACCTATACCAGTCTTCGTGGCCGGCCTAGCCAAAGTCCTGCATTAAACTCAAAAGCCAGGGATGCCGGGTGTTTCTGGGTATCCGATCACAGACTGGGGGGGGGAGGGGATGAAGGTTTATTGCAGGCTTCAAAGGCTTCCAGTGTCTGGAAAAACCAGACAAATTACATAAGTTACTTAAATATTTGGTCTGGAAAAACCGGACAAGTCTGGAAAAAGCAGACAAATATACTTACAGTCGTCATCCCGCGCCTGCCCAGACCTGAATCTGAACCGGCTCAGGCCTGTTCATTTTGAAAGACGAGCCAGCGGGCCAGGTTCATGCCCGCCAGGACGACGATGCCCAGGATGACGAAGCCGAGGGAAAAGAGGCCCTGGTCCCCGAACCATCCCAAAAGCGTGGGCACGCCTCCGGTCCCCATGAATAGAGCCAGGGGAATGATCAAGGAGATGGCCACATTCCTGACCCGGTTGGAGAAAGACATGGAGATGGCCGTGAATCCGGCCGGAAAGAAGCAGACCGCGCAGATGGGCTGCAGCAGGACCGCGACATAGATCAGGCCGCCGGAGAACAGCCCGAGCATGACCGTCAGCAGGCCGCTCACACTCAAGGCGATGAGGGCCATCTTTCTGGAACCGATGCGATCGATGACCGGTCCGGAACTCAGGGCCATGAACAGACACGGAATCCTGGAAATCGAAACCAGCTCATTGGCCCAGCCCTTTTCCAGGCCGTGGCTGCTGACAAGATAGACCGGAAGCATGCTGAAGACCCCGAAAGTCAGACTCGCAGCCAGCCCGAAGAGCACGGTCAGTATCCAGAAAGCCGGCTGGCGGAGGATGGCTTTCAGCACGGCCGGCCTGGGTGCTTCCCCCCGGGATTCGCCCCCCTGGTTGGAAAAGAAAAAGACAAAGCCCATGAGGAGGCTTCCGATCCCCAGAAAAGCAAAAACAGCCCGCCAGGGATAGATCCCTTCCACGGCCGCGGCCAACACCGGAGCCAGAATGAAAGCCATGTTCGGGGCCGCCTCATGGACGGCCAGCCCCTTTCCCCAGTTCAAGGAAGACAGGGAGGAGGTGATGATGGTGATGCCGGACGGCAGGTAGAGCCCGGCCGCCAGACCCATGCACAAAAGGGCCAGTCTCACGGTGACAAGGGACTGGGCCAGGGAGATCAGGATCAGCCCCAACCCCACGCCGAGACAGGAGACAATGACGATGTGCCGGTGTTTGATGTACCTGGCCACGAAACCGGACAGGGCCAGAGCCAGACTGACCCCGAAGGAGACGAACAAAAAGAGCTGGCCGGCCTGGACGTGGGTCAGGGAAAACTCCTGTTCCAGATTGACCACAAATGGGGCCAGGATGAGCCTGGCGATGAAATTAAAGAAAAAGACACCGGTCAGGACTACGACCGTCAAGAGTCCCGGCCCCATGGCAAAAAATCCGAATCCCCCGCTGTTTGTTTTCTGCATAACGAACAAGACCCTACACCGAGTGCCCAGGTTTCGACAAGCCCGGCAATCCCTCGGATAAGGCAAGAAGATCGTTTATCCGTGAACCGTGAACCTGGAACCTTGGGTTGCGGGCGAAGCCCGCTTTAGTGAGCATTCTGGGACAACCCTCTCCTCTCTTGAGCTGCCTGAATATTAGCGGATGGGCAGGCAATCAGAAAACTGCTGCAAATGGCTTGACCTCTGTGTGTAAATATTGTTGATTTGCAATCCGGGAACAATGCCCAATATATTCATTCAGGAGCAAAACATGAAGACAGAATCCGCAGACTGGCCCGAAGAGATTGATTCGGTCTGGACAGGGGCCAACCTGGCCACCATGGCCGCAAACGGCCGGCCCTACGGCCTGATCGAAGACGGAGCCCTCGCGGTCTCCGGCCGGAACCTGGTCTGGGTGGGCCCGGCCAGAGAGCTGCCTCCCGAAATCCTGCAGCGGGCCGACAGGGTAGAAGACCTTGATTCGGGCTGGATCACCCCCGGGCTGGTGGACTGCCATACCCATCTGGTCTATGGCGGCAACCGGGCCAAAGAGTTCGAACAGCGGCTCAAGGGGGTTTCCTATACAGACATCCTGGCCTCTGGCGGAGGCATCCTGTCCACGGTCAAGGCCACTCGCCGGGCCTCTGAAGAGGACTTGGTGCGAACCGGGCGTCAAAGGCTGAAATCCCTCCTGGCCGAAGGGGTGACCACTGTTGAGATCAAATCCGGCTACGGCCTGGATCTGGAGACCGAGCTGAAGATGCTCCGGGCCGCGGTCCGCCTTGGCCAGAGTCTCCCGGTCACGGTCTGTCCCACCTTCCTTGGGGCCCACGCCCTGCCTCCGGAATATAAAGACCGAAGCGATGCCTACATCGATTTCGTCTGCAGCCAGGTCCTGCCGGAAGCGGCCCGCAAAGGCCTGGCCCGGGCCGTGGACGTCTTCTGCGAGTCCATTGCCTTTTCTCCTGAGCAAAGCAGACGGGTCTTTCAGAAAGCGATCGAATTGGGTCTCAGGGTCAAGATCCACGCCGAGCAGCTCTCCAATCAGGAAGGAGCGGCCCTGGCTGCGGAATTCGGCGCCCTGTCCGCCGATCACCTGGAGCACCTCACCGAACAAGGGATCGAAGCCATGGCCCGGTCCGGGATGGTGGCCGTGCTCCTGCCGGGGGCCTTTTACTGCCTCGGTGAGACCAGATTGCCGCCCATCGACAAGCTGCGGGCCCACAAGGTCCCCCTGGCCGTATCCACAGACAGCAACCCGGGCACCAGTCCGGTCCAGTCCCTTTTGCTCATGCTGAACATGGCCTGCACCCTGTTTCGGCTGACCCCGGAGGAGGCCCTGGCCGGGATCACCCGAGAAGGGGCCAGGGCACTGGGTCTGCAGGAGCGGATTGGCACCCTGGAGCAGGGCAAGGAGGCCGACTTCGTGCTCTGGGATATCCATGAGCCTGCGGAGCTGGCCGCCTCCCTGGGGCACAACCCCTGCCACAAGGTGGTCAGGAGAGGGTGTCTGGTCGGTTGAGTTATTGAGCGGGGAGCGGGGAGCGGG
>JAIPER010000115.1 GCA_021737115.1 Desulfohalobiaceae bacterium | reverse complement strand
CCACCGCTGTAAAACTCAAGGCAAAGCCGGGAAAAGACCTGGCCTACGCCCCGGGGCAGTTCGGTTTCGTCAGATTCCGCTCCAGAGGCATCTCCAGAGAGGAACATCCCTTTACCCTGGCCTCCAACCCGGCTTTGAGCGGATATCTGGAGTTCGTCATCCGGGCCAGCGGGGACTGGACCAGGCGCATCCCCGAACTGGCCCGGGGTGAGAGTACCTTTCTCGACGGACCCTACGGGCTCTTTTCCTATCTCTGTTATCCGGATGCGGCCGAATTCGTCTTCATCGCCGGAGGGGTGGGCGTGACCCCGTTTCTGAGCATGCTCAGGCACATGGAGACAAGCGCTGAACAGCGGCCAGTCACCCTGATCTGGAGCAACAGGACCAGGTCCGAGATGATCTGCGGCCGGGAGATAGAGCAATTGGAGAAAACCCTGCCGGCTCTCCGGGTAGAGAAGGTCTTCACCAGGGAGCCTGGAGGGAGGAAGCTGGACCGCCGGCTCCTGAAGCAGCTGCTTGAGCCCTGCTCCAGAAAGGCCCGCTGCTTTGTCTGCGGCCCGCCCGGGATGATGAAGGACATGCAAAACATTCTTGTCAGGTTGGGTTTTCCCAGACGACATATACATCGAGAGCGCTTTGCACTCTGATTATCAGCCCTGCTTCTGGCAGGCCTGATATATAACTATTGAATATTTACAATGAAAACCACAATTTATGACGACCGTAAGTATAAAAAAGGAGGCATACCATGCAAGGCCGTATCATGATTATCTTTTTTGTCTGCTTTTTCCTGCCGGCCACCCTCTGGGCCAAGGCCCCTGAATGGCGGATAGATCCGCCCCACTCCAGCGTCTACTTCGACATCAGGCACATCTTCTCCACGGTCAGGGGGGAATTCCAGGATTTCTCCGGGACCTTCCGCTTCGATCCGGATGATCTGCAGGCAAGCGCCATGTCCTTCACGGTTGAGGCCGCCAGCATCGACACCAGAAACCGCAACCGGGACAACCACCTGCGTTCGGATGACTTCTTCCACGTCAGCGAATATCCGGAAATCAGCTTCCAGAGCTCGAACATCAGCCATCTCCAGGATCAGAAGTATGAAGTCACCGGCACCCTGAAGGTGAAAGACGTAAGCCGAACCATCAGCCTGCCCTTCACCTACTTCGGAACCACTAAAAGTCCGCTGGAAAAAAACACCATAGTGGCCGGCTTTGAAGGAATCTTCACCATTGATCGCCTGGAATACCACGTGGGCACTGGCAAGTTCTTCAAGCTCGGCGTCGTGGGTGACGAGGTCCGCCTTTTGATCACTCTCGAGATGCAACGGGATGAAGATTAAAGAAGGACTTCTACCGGCTGGACCGGAGCATCAAAGAACAGGTCCGCTTCAGACAGCATGACCTTCTGAAGTATCCCCTGCCCGCAAACCAGGACCTCATCCTCTGCCGCTACCTGTTCTTCACCTACTGCAAAGGAAACCGCCTGCTTGGCGTCAGCCGCAGGATCCGGCAGGCCTTGAATGAATCCGGGGTGCTGATGATCGGTTTGAAAGAAGACCTCGGACCCGTCGCAATGACCCTTTTCGAGCCTGTTTTCGAAAGCGGCTGCTTTTACGCTTCCTGAAGGACCCGGATAGAGAGGTCTTGGACCAGGTCTTTGGTCTTTTCCCTGTAACGCAGCATGTGAGGCGATTTGAGGTGGTCTTCCAGGGCCTGGGTGCTCTGCCACTTTTCAATGACCGTGACCATGTTTTTGTCCTGTACCTGGACCGGCGAACCGGTATCCACGTCCACAGCCGGGAAGTATTCGAGACAGCCGGGCTCCTGCCGGACGGCCGGGACATTGGCCTTGAATATTTCCAGAAATTCAGAAAGCTTCGACTCTTTGACCCGGATAAAGGCAATGACTTGAATCATGATGAGGCATCTCCTTTGCTAAAACCATACACTGCACCCTGCCTATCATGTAGCCCGGACAAAGTACAGAACTCTTTCCCGTAAGCTCAAATCTGTTGAGATTTTAGGAAGTTAACTCACATAATTGGTACAGGTGTACGAAGTCTGAAGTAAGGGTTCTGTGAGCAATGTTCTTGCCAATGACCTGACCGGGAATTTGTTTTTATACTGATCCAACTTGACTTTTATCGTACAATGACAGCTGAAGCCCGGAATCACTGCCACTTTATCAAAAACCAAAATTGGAGCAGTATAGAAAAAGCCCAAAGCAGGTTCAAGATAATGCTTGACAGGCAAAAAATTGTACGGTAAAATACCGGACAAAAAGGAAAACGACAAAGAGAGATACTATGTACACAAAAATCTCCCGCTGTGAACGAGTTGAAGCAAGGGTGACCAGGGAACAGAAGAAAATGTTTATTCAATGCGCCCAAATGAAAGGATGCTCCCTTTCGGATTTTGTTGTGAGCAGTGCCCAGGAAGTCGCTCAACGCATCATGCGTGAACAGGAAACCATGGCCTTGAGTGAAAAAGACCGTCAGGTCTTTGTGACTGCTTTACTTAAAGAAGAAGAACCGAATGAAAAACTCAAGATAGCAGCTGATCGCTATATGCAAGGTACCCGATAAACTCGTATGCCTTTTTTCATTGAGCAGCTTGGAAAGAGACATGATCGGTCTTTTTTTTCATCTGGATTTCATGAACTGGATAGCTATTTGCAAAAACAGGCCGGACAAGAAGCCAGACGCTATATTGCCGCTCCATATGTTTTATGTGAGAGCGGCGGATCGACAGTGATCGGATTTTACACATTGTCATCTATTAGCATTTTAATCGAGGACTTGCCGAAATCCATGACCAAAAAACTTCCTCGGTATCCAGTTGTTCCGGCCGTTCTTATCGGCCGTCTGGCCATTGATTTTCGTTATCAAAGACAGAGGCTCGGGGAGTATCTTTTGTTGGACTCGCTTTACAGATGCCATCGTCAAGCTCATAAAATTGCAGCTGCAGCCGTAGTGGTTGAAGCAATAGACCAGAAAGCAAAACAATTTTACCAGCGATATGGTTTTATCGATTTTCCTGAACATTCCAACAGGATGTTCATACCGATGAAAATCGTCGAAAAGCTGTTCAATCCGTAAGATAGCATAATAGTTGTCTTGTTGCGCATTCTAATAAAAAATAGATAGTTATACGAGCATTGCCAGATGCAGGGCAGGCTTGGCACCCGCGATAGGGCATTTAGCACAGGATCAGCGTCAGAACTGGAAACTTGCTGGGTCGGGGTAAGGAAATCAAAGGTCAAATTCCTTTAAGAACAGACGGTGATATTCGGGCTCGCTCAAATGGGTCTTCATGAGCCTGAAGAGCAGGTTGAAGACCTCTTCCAGTTCGGCCTGGGTCAGCCTCTTGACCAGGGTCTGAATGAGGGCGTCGTCGGAAAATTTCTGCAGATAGTAGATCATTGTTTTTTCGTCGGTCTCCCGATCCAGTCCGAAACCGACCAGACCGCTGTACTCCTCCACGAAATCATGAGAATGTTTTGTCAAAGCCGCCTCCTCATCGTTTTTTGAAATACTGATCCAACTTAGCTTTTTGTGAAATTTGAGCCTGGACTCTTAGGGTCGCCAGTCTTGTTGTAAAAACCCAAATTGGATCAGTAAACAAAGGGATCATTTCCTGTGCCGATCCTACCTGTCCGTCTTTAGAAACCGATACCCCTCTTCTGTTTCCCTGACCTCGAGCCCGAATCCGGGAAGCGTCTTAAACAGCGAGCGGCCGAAGAGAAATTCCAGGACCAGGTTTTCGGCTCCCGTTCTGTCCTGCAACGACTTGCGCATTCCCAGATCCAGCCCCACCATCCCGGCCAGTCCCTCCAGATCCGGCCTGTCCGGTTCCGCGTTGGCCCTGATTCTGACCGCCAGTTCAGCCACCCGGGCATAGGAACACTGCTCTTCATGCTCGTCTACGATCTGCTTGATGGCTGAATCCGGGCTGAAGAGATCTGACCGGGCCAATCTGTCTGTTGCATACACCCTACGGATCTTATTGACGTCCCAGCACTCGAGCACCCGGCATTCCAGGGGACGGGCCTCGTATATTTGACAACCGCTCGTTTTGCCATCAAAAAAGATGCAGGCGGTCTCATGCCTTTTTGATCTGATCCGGATCATCTCCTCGGAGAGCCGGATGGTCCGGTCCATGACGTTGTCCCGGACCAGTTCCTCCCGGCGCAGGGTCAGGAGGTGCTCCTTTTGCAAGATGCCCTGTTCATAGAGTCTTTTGTCTTCCCGGTGCAGGCCCGGAGGTCCCTTGCGACAGCAGGTCCCGCAGCGTTGACACTTGTTTTTTTCTTTCTCCATAGCCAACAGTACTAATTTATAATATAATTTGATTTCATTACATCAAAGAGCCCCCGGCAAACCCTATGCTCCTCGAATTCATTAAAGAACACCATCAGTTGATCGGCTGGTTAGGACTGCTTTCCGTCCTCACTTTTTTCGGCAGTCTCCTGATCATACCCTGGATAATAGCCCGCATCCCTGCCGATTATTTTCAGTATGAAAAACGAAAGCCAATATACGCGCAGAGCTCCCGTCCACTATTGAGTAAGTCCTTGAACATATTGAAAAACATACTTGGCTGGTTGTTCATCCTGGCCGGACTGGGCATGCTCTTTCTGCCCGGCCAGGGAATGTTGGCCGTTCTCATCGGGATGATGATGATAAACTTCCCGGGCAAGTACCGGCTGGAAAGGAAGATCCTCTGCAGACCTTCCGTGCTCAGGGCCATCAACTGGATCCGGACCAGGAGCAGACGCCCGCCATTGACAGTCAGCCAAACCGGAGGGCTGTGCAAGAGTAAAAATCCTGATAAAGAGCCTCTCTAACCCGGAATTGAATGCTAGAGCGGCTGTTCGCTTCCGTGCCGTGCTTCAGCATATCCAAGATTCCGACTATTTTCAATTATCCGGTTTGAGCCTCCGGACTTCAGGTTCAGAGGTTCAAATCGGATAATAGCCCCTTTACAGCCGGGGCTTGGAATAGTATACAAGCAGTTGGCATACATTGCGCTTTTATCTGCCGGCAATCAAAACTTTCCTAGGAGCTTTTATGTCTCAATCCAGCCAACTCTTTGCAAAAGCCCGGACCCTGATCCCCGGTGGCGTGAACAGCCCGGTCCGGGCCTGCAGAAGTGTCGACAACGAACCTCTGTTCATCGCCAGCGGCAAGGGAAGCCGGGTCACCACCGAGGAAGGCCGGGAACTCATCGACTATGTCATGTCCTGGGGACCGCTCCTTTTGGGGCACTGTCATCCGGAAGTCAGCGAAGCCGTGCACCGCACGGTGGACCGGGGCTCCAGCTTCGGCGCCCCCTGCCGTCAGGAAATCGACCTGGCTGAATCCATCATAAATGCCCTGCCGGCGGTGGATATGGTCAGGATGGTCAACTCGGGCACGGAGGCCACCATGACCTCCCTGCGTCTGGCCCGTTCCTTTACCGGAAAAGAGAAGATCCTCAAATTCATAGGCTGCTATCACGGTCATGTGGACAGCCTGCTCGCAGAGGCCGGCTCCGGCATGGCCACACTCTCTATCCCGGGGACTCCGGGGGTGCCTGAAGACACGGTCAAGCAGACCCTTCTGGCTCCCTACAACGATCTCGATACCGTGGAATCCATTTTCCAGGAGCAGGGCCAGGAAATCGCCGCGGTCATTGTCGAACCGGTTGCCGGGAATATGGGTCTGGTTCCGCCCCGGGAGGGATTCCTGCAGGGCCTGAGGGCCATCACGGAAAAAAACAACTCACTCTTGATCTTCGACGAAGTCATCACCGGCTTTCGGATGTCTTTTGCCGGGGCTCAAGGCCTCTTCGGCATCAATCCGGATCTGACCTGTCTGGGTAAAATCATTGGAGGCGGTTTCCCCGTGGGAGCCCTGGGCGGCAAGAAGGAAATCATGGAGCAACTGGCCCCCTGCGGCCCGACCTATCAGGCCGGAACCCTGGCCGGGAATCCAGTGGCCATGGCCGCCGGATCCGCGACCCTGAACATTCTTTCCCGGATGGACTATGAGAACCTGAGCCAACGGACCGCTCGGTTCGCTTCTGAACTGAAGAACATCCTCGAATCCAAAGGGGTCCCCGTTCAGCTCAACTGTCTGGGATCGGCCTTCACTCTGTTCTTCAGCCCGGATCCTGTCTCCGATTTTGCTTCAGCCAAGAAATCGGATACCGGATTGTTTCAATCCTTTTACAACCAGATGCGCAAGCAGAACATCTATCTGGCTCCGTCCGGATTTGAATGCACCTTCACTTCATTTGCACACACGGACCAGGACCTGGAGACAACCCTGGAAGCGGCCAGGATGATTCAATTTTGAGACGTTTCGATCTGATCCAGTGCCCATGAAGTGATCCGCTTTTCATCCTCAAGGCGTAACGCCGTTTTCCCTGGAATGCCGGGGTTGACAATCCCCCTTTCCGGTGAGTAGATAAAGGCCAATTGTATTTATACCAGAAGTCGGCATACATTGCGCTTTTTATCTGCAGTCGATGAAAGCTTTCCTGGGCCATGTGATACAGGAGATTTATTTTGGGCCAACTTCTGGTAATGAAAACTCAATTTTTGATGAGCGTAAGTATAAATATCCGTTTTGAGTCCCCTTCCCAATGAGGGGGCTCAAAACGGATAACGAGGCATGCCATGAACTCAGATTCCAAAAACCGTGATGAGGAAATCATCGAGTTGACCGAGGTTTTCGACGAAGACAAAATTGAAGAAGAAGATCTGGATCAGGAACTCAAGGATTTTCTTGCCGATACAGAAGATAACGATTACCAGCCTCCGCCTGATTCGGAGAAAAGAGAAACCCGGGATACGGACTCCGATCTTGATTCCTTTTTTGACCGGGATGAGGCAGATGAGGAAAGGGATGAAGAGTGGACCTTCCGGAGCGATCGGGATGACAGTGTTTCTGACTTTCAGGATACCGACCTCGAACTCGAGGAAGAACCGGAAGAGGAAGGCACTGAAGAAACTGCGGAACTGGAAAGCCTGTTTGCCGATTTTGAAGAAGATCAGAAACCGGCTTTTCAGACAGAATCACTCGCGGAACGGCTTAAGGCAACTGACAGCAGACTGGACAAGATGGCCGAAGACCTGCAGGAGTTGAACGTAAAACTGTCCCTTCTGCCTCCGGCGTCAACCTTGAACTCTCTTGTGGAGAAAGAAGAGAAGGAGCCGGAACAGGAGCTGTCCCAAAAAGCCGAAGACTCGCTCCTGGAAAAGGTCTCCGGACTCATCGAGGACAAGATCGAAAAAAAGTTCAGCCCAGTCCAGCAGGACCTTCTGGAAAAGCTCGAACTGCTTGAATCCAGGATTTCCGGACTATCCCGGAAAACCGAAACCCTGGAAAAAGACAGCCAGGCCCTGCAGGAGGCTAAACCCGACACAAGCGAGCTCGAGGCAAAAATCTCTGAACTATCCGAGCAGGCAACAAATCTGGAAATAGAGCTCCGGAGTCTCCAGGAGTCAAAACTGAACCGCAGCGATCTCGATGAAATGAAGGATCAGCTCAAGGAAGAGCTGCTGACCGAGATCAGGAAAACCGTTCCCAGAGCCGCAGCCGAGATCATCCGCGAGGAGATCGAAAAAATGCAAAATGAGTAGGCAATAAAAAAAAAGAGGGGTGCTTCACAGGTTTCTCTCTTTACCCGTCCGGTGCCCTTGCCAAGTGGTGGCCAAGGTCATTTCCCCTCCGGGCGGGTTTTTTTTATGGAGCGCGACATGGACAAAATCCAAAAAATGGCCTTGCAGACGACCAAGGAAATCGTGGTCAAATTCATCGAGATCGGCAGGATCTCGCCCGGGAATTTCGATCAGTTCTTTTCCTCCATCTACCATGAGGTTCTGAGGACCATCATGGAACAACAACCCTCGGATTCCGGACCCGAACTCCATGAACAGGGGGACTGAATTCCCAGACCCGGGGGAACACGGGCGACGGGTGGCCTCGATGTTCAACCGGATCTCCCCCTGGTATGATCTGCTCAATCATACCCTGAGCCTAGGCCTGGATTTTTACTGGAGAAAGAAACTGCTGCAGACGGTCCGGCTGCAGACAAGCGGCAGGGTCCTTGACCTGGCTGCCGGGACCATGGACGTCTCCAGACAGCTTCAAAAACAGGGCCGCTGCTCCGGGATCCTGGCCATGGATTTTTCCCGGCCCATGCTTGAAAAAGGACGCAAAAAGATAGACCCGGACCATGTCCTCCCGCTGGCTGCCGATGCCCGGGACATCCCCCTGCCGGAGGCGAGTGTCGATTGCGTGACCATTGCCTTCGGCATCAGGAACATCCTGCCCAGAGAGAAGGCCTACGCCGAGATCCTTCGTATCTTAACCCCCGGAGGCAGGCTCTGTATACTGGAGTTCGGCTCTAGTCGGCAAAAGATCTGGGGCGGGATTTACAACCTGTACCTGCAGAGAATTCTCCCCGGCATCGGCCGCCTGGTTTCCAGGGATCGATCAGCCTACGGGTATCTCGCGGAGACCATCAGAGAATTCCCAACGGCCGAAGACCTGAAAAAAGAACTCCTGGAATCCGGTTTCCGGCGGGCGGAGCATCGCTCACTGACCTCGGGGATCGTCTGTCTGCACATCGCGGACAAGTAATACTTGTCGAATATTACGGTTAGGGTCGTTATAAAATAAACACGTCAAATTCTCACCAGAGGCTTGGATAGAAGATTTTTTTCCTTTTTCTTAACCGTGAACCGTGAACCTTCTTAACCTCTTGTCGTGAACCTGGAACCTTTTGGGTTGCGGGCGAAGCCCGCTTCAGAGTTGTCTGCCCAGATAAACCAGCCCCAGGCCAAGCAGCAGGGCCACGACTCCGATCTTGCGCAGGGCAGCCGGGGGCTGCTCCAGGAGTATCCGTAAAATTCGCGGCATCCGTTCAGCAAATAAAAAATAGGGCAGGCCCTCCAGGATGAGGGCCAGGCCCAGGGCGATAATCAATAGTGAAAAATCGAAGCTCATAGGGTTCTATAATACTTATTGCATTTTAAAATAAAGGGTTCAAGAATTCGAAGATCCGAGGGTCCGGGAATCAACATCAAGTCTCAACAGCCCCCATTCAGGTATCCCTCAATCCCTCAATCTCTCAATCCTCTCATTTTAGCATTCCAGCATCACTTTCTTCTCATTCCCTGATCCAGACCCAGATCTTGACCGCGATCCATTCCAGAACCATGACCGGGTTGGTCTGATAGTTCAAAATCTCCAAGGCCTTATCCAACAAACCATCCACCCGGCCAAAGGAGACCCGTTGTAAACTATCGAGCCAGAATTGCTGGGCAGCGCCTTCTGCCCTTCCGGACATGGCCTGAAGCAGGTTCCGCTGACTGCGGAGCACGATGGATCGGACCAGGTTGCGGTCCAGCTCTTTTTTCCGGCT
>JAIPER010000114.1 GCA_021737115.1 Desulfohalobiaceae bacterium | reverse complement strand
AAAACAAGAACAGAGCGAGCCGAACGTGCTTGTTGCTTATTCTGTGTTTGGAATTTGTCATTTGAGATTTATTTGTGATTTGATGCTTGGGATTTGGAATTTCATGTTCTATTCAATTTGGGTTGCGGGCGAAGCCAGCCTTGGATTTAAATAATTGTTAATTGTTAATTGTTAATTGGGAATGGCTGATCTCCTTCCCGCTGCCTTTGGTTCTTTGCGGCAATCAGGCAGCAACATTTGCTGATCATTTGAAGCAATTTTTGTTGTTCGTGTTTGACTCTGGGTCAAACACGGACAACAAAAATTGCTTGACAAGAGGATTCTGAAAAATGTAAGAATTATTTTTGAGATATGATCATTTTTGTTGCTCAAAATTTCTTTTATCCGAAAAATAAAAAAGCAGCCCAACTGTGACAAAAAGGGGGAAGCAATGACTGAAACCAACACCCAGCTCAAAAGGACTCCCCTTTTTGACTGGCACCTCGCCCACAAAGGCCAGATGGTCGATTTCGCCGGATGGGAGATGCCGGTCCAATACCCGACCGGGGTCGTCCAGGAGCATCTCGGGACCCGGAAGTCCGGCGGCCTGTTCGACGTCAGCCACATGGGCCGCTTCCGCATCCAGGGCCCTGGCAAACTGGACTTCCTGCAGAAGGCCTTAACCAACAATGCCTTGGCCCTTTACCCCTGGGAAGCCCAGTACACCATCCTGGCCAACGAACAGGGCGGGGCCCTGGACGATGCCTTCCTGTACCGCTTCGACGAGCAGGACTACCTGCTCGTGGTCAATGCCTCCAACCGGGACAAAGACTGGGCCCACTTCCAGGAGGTCCTGTCCGGATTCAAGGGGGTGACCCTGGAGGATTGCACCGAGATCCTCTCCCTCATCGCCCTCCAGGGGCCAAGGACCAAGGAACTCCTGGAAAAGGTCGCCGGCAGCGGCCTCTGGCCCGAGGCCAGACAGAACAGCCTGGGCCGGCTCCCTATCTGCGGGGTGGATTGCTACCTGTCCAGAACCGGGTATACAGGCGAGCCCAACAGCTTCGAGATCTTCCCGCCCGCGGATCAGGCCCTGGCGGTCTGGGAGGGGCTCCTGTCCGCAGGCCGGGATTTCGGGATTCTGCCCGTGGGGCTCGGAGCCCGCGACACCCTCAGGCTTGAAGCAGGGATGCCCCTCTACGGCCACGAGTTGGGGATAGGCCCGGACGGGAGGGAAATACCGATCTTTGCCCTGCCCCTGGCCACGGTGGCCGTGAGCCTCAGCCCACTCAAGGGTGATTTTATCGGCCGACAGGCCCTGACCGCCCAGTGGCAAGCCCTGGAACGGCAGCGGGACGGAGATTTTTCCGAGACCGAGGTCCTGCCCAAGAGGATCAAGTGCCTGGCTTTGGAGGAAAAAGGGGTGGCCCGGCAGGGGGCCGAGGTCTTTTACAATCAGGAAAAAGTGGGGGATGTGACCAGCGGCACAGCCGTGCCTTACTGGGTCTTTGCCGGAGAAGGCCTGGAGATGCTGCCCACGGAGGAACAATCCCGGCGATCCATCGGACTGGCCTATCTAAAGGCCTGGATCCAGCCGGAGACAGAGGTCCAGGTCAAGGTCAGGAATCGGATGATCCAGGCCCGCGTGGTCGCTTTTCACGGTCGCTCCGAGGCCCCGCCCTACTTTCATCCCCTGCCCGTGGGCTACGCAAGGCCCTCCCCCGCGACCCCGGAAGGAGAGGCCTTGAGCCGCCTGCGGACCGTCCTGGACAAGAGTTGGGAGAACCACGCCTGGCGCCAGGAAAGCTGCATCAATCTCATCCCCTCGGAAATGACCCCTTCCCCCCTGGTCCGGTTGACCCAGGTGGCGGATCCAGTGGGACGCTACGGCGAGCACAAGGACTTGGCCGCAGCCTATGATCAGGAAATCTTTTACTATCAGGGCTGTGATTTCATCGCCTGGGCCGAGGAGCAACTCGCCGGCGAGATGGCCCGCTTTCTGGGCTGTCCCCTGGTGGAATGCCGTCCGGTCAGCGGCCAGATGGCCAACATGACGGTCTTCAGCGGCCTGGTCCAGTGGCGGAACCGGGCCAACCTCAAGCGGGAACCCGGCCGCATCTCCCTGGCCTTCACCAATCACATCGGCAAGGGTGGCCATCTGTCGGCTCAGCCCATGGGCGCCCTCAGGGACTACATCGCCAAGGACCCGGTCACGGAAAAATTCAGCGTGGTCAACTTCCCGGTCCTGCCCGACAACCCCTATAAGATCGACCTCAAGACCCTGGAAGAGCTCCTCGACCAGTATGATCCCGAGCTCATCGTCTTCGGCAAATCCATGGTCCTGCACAAGGAGCCCGTGGCCCAGGTCCGGGCCATGCTCGAGGCCAGGCGAAAACGGCCCGTCATCATGTACGACATGGCCCATGTCCTCGGCCTGATCGGACCCCATTTCCAGGAGCCCTTTGCCGAGGGGGCGGATGTCGTCACCGGCTCGACCCACAAGACATTTTTCGGGACCCAGCGCGGGGTGATCGGTTGCCGCTTCGACCAGGAGAACACCCCGGAGCATGAACTCTGGCAGGCCGTGCGCAAACGTTCTTTCCCGGGCATGGTCTCCAACCACCACCTGGGCACCCTTCTCGGTCTGCTTGTGGCCAGCATCGAAATGAACGCCTTCAAAGACCGCTACCAGCCCCGGGTCATCGCCAATGCCAAGGCCTTTGCCCGGGCCCTCAAGGCCTGCGGCCTGGAGGTCCAGGGCGATCCCGCGATCGATTACACCGAGACTCATCAGGTGGTGGTCAAGGTGGGCTACGCCCGCGGACCAGAGGTGGCCCAGACCCTGGAGGAGAACCGGGTCATCTGCAATTACCAGGCCCTGCCCGAGGACGAGGGCTTCACCGCCAGCTCCGGTCTTCGCCTCGGGGTGAGCGAAATGACCCGCTTCGGGATGCAGGAAAAGGACTTCGAGGCCCTGGCTCAGCTCATGGCCGACTGCATCCTCAAAAACCAGGATGTGACCGAGGCCGTCACCAGGCTCCGTAAAGACTTCCAGGAGCTTGGCTACTGCTTTGGCGAGGACCAGGTCCAGCCCTTCAAGGAACGGTTTTTGCAAACATTGCGCTAGCAAGAGGAGCTTCGTGTGCCGAGCATCCATCCATTTCCCTGCTATTTCGTTAAACCGGCCTGGGCTACAGAGGTGGTGACCCCGTCCTATGACGCCTTCAGCCCCGACGAACGGGCCGCTTTTGTCCGGGATAACCCCGGGAACTATCTGTCGGTCATCCGTTCCCTGGATGAGTTTAGCGGACCGGACAAAATCTCCCTGGACGAACTCCTGGAGCTGAACGCGGCCAGCCTCAAGGCCCTGATGGCCTCCGGAAAGTTTGCCTGCAGTGATAGACCCTGCCTCTATCTCTACCGGCTGATCTCAGGGGAGCACGAACAGACCGGACTGGTCTGCGAGATCCCGGTGGACGAATACGAAGACGGCCAATCGATAAAAGTCCACGAACAGACGAGGCAGGACAAGGAGGATCAGCTGCTGGCCTACCTGGACAAGGTGGGGGCCTCTTCCAGCCCGGTCTGCTGCACCTATCGCCACCAGACCGAGTTGGACAGCCTCATCCAAAGCTTCAAGGAGAATAACAACCCCCTGCTCGACTTTCAAACCAGGGACGGGGTCAGACATACCGTCTGGCGGATAGGCCAAGCAGAGCCCATCAAGCGCTTCGTTTCCCTGTTCGCGGCTGTTCCGGTAAGCTACCTGACTGACGGTCACCACCGGGCGGCCGCGGCTCTGCGCTATGCAAAGCAGCAGCGTGAGAAACGTCTCGGAAACTATAGCGGAGCCGAAGCCTTTGACTTCCTTCTGGTGGCCTTCTTCCCGGACGATCAACTCCAGATCCTGCCCTACAACAGGTGCGTCAAAGACCTGGATGGCCTGACCCCATCAGATTTTCTGCAAAGACTCGATGAACACTTTCAGGTCGAAAAAATCGACAAAGGCCCCGCGACCCAGTGCCTGCCGGATCGACCCAGGCGCTTCACCTGCCTGCTCAAGGATCAGTGGTATGATCTTAGGCTCAGACCGGAGGTGAACATCCCGGATGATCCGGTCCAGAGCCTGGACGTCAGCCTCCTGCACCGTCTCATTCTGGAACCGCTGCTGGGGATCAAGGAGGCCCGGACAGATCGCAGGATAAGCTATATCTCGGGAATCAGCGGGGAGCAGGGGATGGAATCCGCATGCAGGCAAGGCTTTGAAGCGGCCTTTGCCTGCTTCGGGACCAGTGTCGAAGAACTCATCGCCGTGGCCGAGGCCGGCCGGGTCATGCCCCCCAAATCGACCTGGTTTGAACCCAAGGTCCGCTCCGGCCTCTTTCTCAGGTTTAGAAACAGAGATCGCTAGAATTTGAAGGCGGCGGCCGTCCTCTTTTGTGAAACGTCATCAAAAGAATGCTTTGCAGAAGAGTATCAGACTAGATTTTTCTTTCTCCGTCACCCCGGCGTAGGCCGGGGTCCAGCACTTACATTTTCAGACTGGATTCCGGCCTCCGCCGGAATGACGGAGAGTGAGTCCGCATTCTTGTCATTCTGAGTGAGTCCGCGAACGAAGAATGACAGATAAAGAATAGCTCGTGTAAGACTCCATCGTCATTTTTTCGAAGTTTCTGCCTCGATCAAACTGGCAATTATAAGCTTCAACCCAATTACATAACAGCCTGGCTAAATATTCTCATATAAATTAATTAATTATATGTCAGATTTGCCAGAGGCAAATCTGACTACTGACCACTGTTTTCACGGCAGCCAACTCTGCACCAGCTCTTCATTGCCCCGCAGAAAGCGCAGGGCCTTTTCATAGGGAAACTTCCCGTCATCCTCGTGGATCCAGATCATGAGCTGACCCATGTCCTGGGGCTCCCAGTAAAAATCGTCCAGGAAGGCGTAGACCTCGGGCCTGTCTTCTTTGAGTCCTGGCCGGACCATGGTGTGGATGCTCTCCTGACCGCCATAGATCCCTTTGGGGTCTTTCAAAAACTTGAGATTCCAGCGGGCGAACTTCCAGTGAGGCAGCCAGCCGGTGACCACGATCCAGTCCTGACGCTGGATGGCGTGGGCCAGCTCCGCGGTCATGGAGACCTCGCTGCCGGGAATCAATTCATAGTTGTCCAGGCCATAGGCCTCCATGGCCTGCCTGGATTTTTGCATGACCCCGGACTCCGGATCGATGCCGATGATCCGATAATGAAACTTGTCCCCGTATTTATTGAGATCCGAAATGGAATCAGCCTTGATGTAGGGGGTGTTCCTGAGGCCGGTGGCCGCGGTCTGCCGGCCCAGACTGACATTGGGGACCACCAGGCCGATCCTGGCCCCTTCCAGATTGGGTCCGAGGTCTACCAGGTCGGCTTTGTATTGTTTTAGATAAGCGGAATGCGTCAAAGGCAGCCAGGCCCCGACCATGGCGTCGACCTCGCCTTCGGCCACCGCCTGCCACATTTCGTCGGCCTTCATGGCCACGATTTCACAGCGGATCCCCATTTTTTCCTGGAGGACCGCCTTGACCACATTGGCGCTGGCTATTTCCGAAGACCACTCCACATAGGCGATTTTCACGGCTTCCCCGGCCGCCTGGGCCGAAACAGCGGGCGCAGCGAGGCAGAAGATCAAAAGCAGGCCCCTGGCCAGGCTGTTTTTCCACACTTTAAGGCTGTTCATTTTTAGACCTCCTGTCGAAAATTCAGGATATGACCTGACTGTCCGACATGCAGATGTTATCGAGACACGCCCCTTTTGGATCTTTGTATATACAAATCCATGAGAAGTCCTGCATCAGAGTCAATTCACTCAATGAGCCCCCACCATCATAAGAAAGGCAAGTGGATTTGTATTTCATTCATCAAAACCGTATCTTTCCACGTAGTTCTTCAGCCCCCTGGTCACGGACCAGCACATCATGAGCACCACCAGTGCAAAGGGCAGGCCAGTGGTGATGGCTGCAGTCTGCAGAGCGACCAATCCGCCGCCCATCAACAGGACCGCGGCCACCAGCCCTTCGGTGATCGCCCAGAAGAGCCGCTGTGGTCTCGGCGGATCCGGGTTGCCGCCGGCGGTGATGATATCGATGACCATGGATCCTGAGTCCGAGGAGGTCACAAAAAAAGTGATGACCACAATGATGGCTAGGATCGAGGTCAGCATGCTCAGGGGGAAATTCTCCAGAAACACGAACAGGGAGACCGGGATGTTCTCCTGGACCGCCTTGGCCAGACCGCCGTCACCGAAGAGCTCGACATAGATGGCGCTGTTGCCGAAGACCGTCATCCAGACAAAGGTCACTGCCACCGGGACCAGGAGCACGCCCAGGAGGTAATCCCTGATCTTGCGTCCATAGGAGACCCTGGCGATGAACATGCCCACGAACGGAGACCAGGCGATCCACCAGCCCCAGTAAAAGACGGTCCAGCCGTTCTGCCAGGTGCCCCCGGTATAGGTCTCGTTCCAGGTGGACAGCGTCGGCAGGTTCTGTATGTAGCTGCCGATGTTTTCAAAGAGGCCGTTGAAGATAAAAACCGTTGGGCCCAAGATGAAGACGAAGATCATCAGGGCCCCGGCAAAGGCCATGTTCACTTGACTCAAGAATTTGATCCCGGAGTCCAGCCCCCGGATCACGGACCAGGTGGCAATGGTGGTGATCCCGGCGATGAGCAGGACCTGGACAAATGCATTCTGGGGGATTCCAAAGAGGTGGGCCAGGCCGGCGTTGACCTGCTGCACGCCGAGGCCCAGAGAAGTGGCCACCCCGTAGAGACAGGAGACTGTGGCCAGGATATCGATCAGGTTTCCCAATCCGCCGTAGATCCTGTCGCCGAGCAGGGGATAGAAGACATTGCGGATGGACAGAGGCAGCCCTTCGGAGAAGCCGAAAAAGGCCAGGCCCAGGCCCACCATGGCGTAAATGGCCCAGGGGTGGAACCCCCAGTGGAGAAAGGTGAGGTCCATGGCCTTTTGGGCGCTGGCCGCGGAACCGGGTTCGGTGAAGGGGTTGCCCACGTAATGGAACATGGGTTCGGCCACGCCGTAAAACAGGATGCCGATGCCCATGCCAGCGGAAAAGAGCATGGCGAACCAGCCCAGGGTGGAAAACTCCGGTTCGGCATCCGGGCCTCCGATGCGAAGGCTGCCCAGACGGGAAAACATCAGGGCAAAGCAGTAGACCAGGACCACATTCATGACCAGGACGAAAAACCATCCGGTGAAATTGGAGATCCAGGACTGCATGGAGCCGAAGATTTCGGCTGCCGTCTCCCCGAGGATGATGGTCATGAGCACGCCGCAGATGATGACCCCGGCTCCGCCGAAGAAAACCCAGGGATGGATATCGTATTTCAGGATCCGGTTGTCCAGATTCTGGATGGTCCTCGTGGTCCGCTGCTTCGTGGTCCGCAGGTCTTCTGCCATAATCACCTCCCCCTGATGAAATGTGTGTCAGTCATCGATCCCCGTCGCCACCTGACCTGGACGACCCTGCCGGCAGGCCGATCAGCTCAATTTTCTGAGAATGGTTCTTCCCTCCCGCTCCTCCATCTCAAAGGCGTCACCCGGATTGAAATCTTTCTCCGCCAAGGCAGAAGGAGAAAAGATCCTCCCTCTTCTGAACTTTACGATCCTTTTTTGCTGCTCCTCTTCCTCCAGAAGACCCGGAACGAGATAGACCTTCTTCTCCTGCTGCTGGAGCAGCAGGAGATGTTCCTTCAAGGTGAAGCGGGAGATGCCGAGTTCCTTCATGATTTGCCGGGCGGTCAGGCCCTTGCCTATCAGTTCCTTGAGCTTTTCCGGCTTGAACTTTATGCTGAACGCTTTTCTGGGCATGCCGGCTCCTTTTTGCGGACAATCAGCCAATTTTTTGTAATATGATCCGGTCCTTCTCCACGATCATCTCGAACTCGTCACCGGCTTGAAAACCGGTCTTCTCCAACATCTTGGCCGAAAAAATGATCCCTTCCCGCTGGTAGTGGACTTTGCGGCGTCTTTCGGACTCGTCTTCAAAGAGACCCGGAACTTCATAGTACTTCCCGGTCCTGTTCTGGAGGATCAGGACCTGCTCGATGAGGGTCCACCTGGAAATGCCCAGTTCCTGCATGATCTCCTTGGCGCTCTTGCCCTGCTTTATCCGATCCCAGAGTTTGCCGGCGTCGAATTTGTGGCTGAAATCCCCTCTGGCCATAGTCATCCTCCTGTAAGTATAGTTCAATACGAACCATATCAAACTATCCGATTTTCCCGGCAATGTCAATCCGTCTATCCGCTTTTCGCTGAATATGCCGGCAGGTTGGCCCTTGTCAAAAGGGCCCCGGTCTAGTATACTGCTCCAACTTAGCTTTTTGCGAAATTTGGGCCTGGGCCCTTGGGGTCGCCAGTCTTTGTTGTAAAAACCAAAATTGGATCAGTATAGAGTTCTTTTTTAATCTCTGAACGAAAACATTGATTGGGCGTAAACTTATCTGGATACAAGGAGCAACAAATTACGTATCATTCCGGTTTTCTTCTCCGGACTTCTGCTCCAAAAGCCCGGAGGCGAAAATATCGGCTAAAGGAGGCAGCCATGGCAACCCGTCCCTATCGAACTTACTGGATGACCGGCATGATGATATTCGTCCTGCTCGGCTGTGTGACCATCAACATCTACTTCCCGGCCGAGGAAGTCGAATCCGTGGCCGGCGATATCGTCGACGATGTTCGAAAGAACAAGAACCGCAAACAGGAGAATGAATCCCTGGACCCGGACCAGGGAGCACTTTCCAGAAATATTTTTCTGGCCGTGCTAGCTTCTCCGGCCTTTGCGGCCGAGGATGCGGTCACGGTCTCCAACCCCACCATCAGATCCCTGAAGAACGAGATGAAGAAACGCTTTCAGCAGTTAAAGCCCTATTTCAGGAAAGGGGTCCTGGCCGAAGGGGACGACGGCTACCTCGTCCTGAAAAACGACCAGGATTTGAGCCTCAAAGAGAAGCGGGACGTCAAGAACCTGGTCCAGGCCGAAAACCGTGACCGCGAAAGGCTGTATGCGGAAGTGGCCAAGGCTTTGGATATCAAGCCTTCGCAGACCGGAAAGGTGGCCAGGATTTTCGCTGACAAATGGCAGGAGTCAGTTCCCTGATGGGTCCAAGATGTACCAGTGACTTACTTGTGAGTCACTCATATGAGACTCCGGTTATAGACAGCGAACCGGTCACAGGGCTCTCTTTCGCTAAGACGCTTCCGGCTCTCGGTTTTCTAAGGCTCGCTCATGGGGGATCCCTGCCCCCTCCGGACTCTTAGGCTCTGCCCTAAACGATGATCTTGCATAATCGAGAACTCTTTGCGGATTTATGGTTTTAGTCATGAGACACGGTCCGGTTTCCCCCATGTCGCGAGCCAAAGAAAACCAGAGAACCTCTCAGCGAGGGGCGCGCAAGAGAACCCTG